>NZ_JBMPPH010000022.1:0-69518 GCF_049340285.1 Undibacterium sp. SXout20W
CCTGCAGGCGTTGATTCCATAGCGATATTTGTATTGGGTCGTGGCTCATGCCTTCTCCTTAACTTTGAAACGAAGGAGTGTGGCGCGTTCATTTCATCATTGCTAGATGGTTGCGTCGGACGCTTACGGATATGATAAAAATGGGACAGCTCGATTGCCCTGATGGTCAAGTTGCATCTGCTGCCAATCAATTTTACTCTTTGGTTTTTTGATCTTCTCGATTCATCGCTGCTTTATCTTAACTTTAGTTTCTTATCGCGACAGAGCCCCAAGAATTAGATTCGGCAAGGCCTTTTAGATTTAGCCTGACAATACCATATTTCATCACAGGCATAAAAAAACGCCGTTCAGTAATTAGCCAAACGACGTATTTTTTTGCATCTACTTCAATTTTTTACTTGCAACGTAGTGGGTATAACTTGCAGCTTATGGGGTAACCTATAAATTCGTTGAACGCTGCAAATAAATTATCCGCAGGCGCCGACATAACCACACGAAACACAACGGCTGCAGCCATCGATTTTTTGCAGGGCGTGGGCGCCACAATCCGGGCATTTCTTGCCGGTTGGGATGTAGCTGATTGGTGCGGTATCGGCTTCGTAGGCGAGGTCGTCAAGGCTGTACTGCTGCATGCGGGCTTTGAATTTTTCGGCTAAAACATGGACTGGAATTTGATTGCCTGATGCATCGAGGTAACCGCGTTTCATCAAAATTCGTTGCAGCGAATAGCCAATCGCAGCGACTTCGGATTCATGGAAAAGTGGCGCTTGGGTACCATCGTCCTTGGTAATCATGCCGCAACGCACCGTGCCTTTGTCCCACACCACTTCGCGCATATCGGCAAGCGCTTTGGCGATCGAACCACCAGAGCGTGCAGCCATGGACAATAAACGCATGCTGGCGGAAATCCATTGTTGACCATCATTCTTTTGACCGGCTGGCATGAAGAATTCAAATGGACGCTCAATGGTGACCCGCTCGCCGCCGACCATGCCTTGCACGTGGATGAAGCTGACAGTCAGATAGACAGTTTTTTTGCCTTCATAGGTCATGTACTGGACTTTGGACGTTACCGATTCCAGATCACCAAATGGGCGGCCATCGAATTGTTTGCGCAGTAGATCTTCGTCAGGCACCGTTTTGACTTCTGGTGCTGTTTCTGGTGTGCCTGAGGACACTGACAATACACTACCGAGAATGCTGTTCGGACGGTAGGTTGCCAAACCTTTGAGGCCAGCTTGCCAAGCATCCATGTACAGATTTTGGAAATCAGCGTAAGGGTAATCAGCCGGCACATTCACGGTTTTGGAGATCGCAGAGTCAATGTACGGCTGCACGACTTGCAGCATCTTCATGTGATCGCTGGCAGACATATTGAGCGCCGTGACGAATTGGGATGGCAACTTGCTGTCGTCAGACACGTCGTTGCCCATTGCACGATACAGGCGCCATGCATGATCAGCGACTTCATAAATACGGGCATCGCCAACGGCCATGCGTTTTTTGCGGTTATAGACCCAGGAGAATGCAGGCTCAATACCATTCGATGCATTATCAGCGAATGCCAGTGTAATGGTGCCAGTCGGTGCAATTGACAATAAGTGCGAATTCCGCAGGCCATTTTTTTTGATGATGGCGCGCAGATTTTTTGGCAGGCGTTGTGCGAAGCTACCGGCTAAATATTGTTTGCTATCGAACAGCGGAAACGCTCCTTTTTCTTTCGCTAATTCAGCAGAAGCAAGATACGCTGCATCGCGCATCGTCTCAGAAACCTGGCGAGCAAATTCACGCCCTTCTTCAGAGTCATAACGAATACCCAACATCACCAGTGCGCTACCTAAACCTAAAAATCCTAAGCCGACACGACGTTTGGACATTGCTTCTGCTTTTTGCAAATCTAACGGCCAGGCAGTGGCATTGAGCACGTTGTCTAGCATGCGGGTCGCTACCGTAACAACTTCCTGGAACGCATCAAAATCAAATTTGCCGATCGCGCTGAAGGGGTTTCTGATGAAGCGGGTGAGATTGACCGAGCCAAGGCAGCAGCAACCGTAATCCGGCAGTGGTTGTTCGGCGCACGGATTGGTGGCTTCGATTTTTTCGCAATAGTACAAATTGTTTTCGGCATTCATGCGCGATAAAAACAAGATGCCAGGTTCGGCGTGATCGTAGGTCGACTTCATGACGACGTCCCACAAGTCGCGAGCGCGTACGGTTTCATACACCCAGATACCGTCGTCTCGTTGATACGCGCCGTTGGCTTTTTTATCTTCGCTAGGTTCCGCTTTGTGGACCAGACAGAATTCACCATCGCTGGCGACTGCTTGCATGAATTCGTCGGTGACACCGATGGAGATATTGAAGTTAGTTAAACCACCTTCGTCTTTGGAGCGGATGAATTCTAAAATGTCGGGATGGTCACCGCGCAGCACGCCCATTTGCGCGCCGCGACGTGCACCCGCGGATTCGACGGTAGAACACGATGCATTAAAAACTTGCATGAACGAGACCGGACCAGACGCCCGTGAACGAGTGCCGCGCACCAACGCATCTTTAGGGCGGATACTGGAAAAATCGTAGCCCACGCCGCCACCGCGTCGCATTGTTTCAGCGGCATCTGCCAAGGCTGCATAGATGCCCGGTTTGCCATCGGTTGGACTGGAAACGGAGTCGCCCACTGGTTGCACAAAGCAATTGATGAGCGTCGCATGCAAATCCATGCCGGCAGCGGAATTGATCCGACCTGCCGGGACGAAACCATTTTTTTGCGCCCATAAAAATTTTTCTTCGTAGTAGGCTTGCGCATCCGCTTGTTCTACGCTCGCCAGCGCCTTGGCAACGCGGGCCTGGACATCGTGGATGCTGGCTTCGTCGCCTTTAGCATACTTTTCAAGCAAGACATCGAGGGAGATTTCTTGGGGAGCCATGTCAGTGATTCCTAGGATTTTTTCGTTGGCGTTCATGTTGTGCTTAATTCAATCTGAGAGAGAGTCGTTTGTCTGTTAATCGCGCCGGTATGACGCATGTCAGTCCAGCTGACTGCATCGTTGTACCAGTATAGACATTGCCGACAGCAAAGCCTTGACTCGCATCAAGGTGCTACTGTCGGTTGTTAATTTTGTTAATTTTGCTAATGTTGCCAATGTTGCTAATGTTGCTAATGTTATTAGTGCTGTGAATTTGTAACGTTAATCGTGGCAGGAATGATGTCAATGACGAATTTATCCCTTAGTTAGTTACTGCTTGAATACTTGGTTAATTTAATTCAGGAAAGGTTTCAATATATCCAGTGTTCTGGACGTGGCACCCTGGTGTTGCAGAAAAAAAGCATGAGCGCTTTCGCCCATATGCTGGCGTTTTTGGTCATCGGACAATAACGCCAGCGCTTCGCGTAGCATACTACGGGCGCCGTCAACCCGCAAAGCAGCGTGTGCAGCTATTGCCTGATCGGTAATTTCAGAAAAATTGAAAGTGTGCAAGCCGGTCAATACAGGTTTGCCCATGGCGCAGGCTTCAATCAGATTGTGACCACCTAAAGGCACCAGACTACCGCCGACAAATGCGATATCAGCGGTGGCGTAATACATGTACATTTCACCCATGGTGTCACCGAGGACGAGCTGAATCTTATCAGCGATGGGCGAGACGACGTCATGGTGAAGGGCGGAACGTCGAATATAGGCAATTCCGCGTTCTTCTATCATTTGCGCAACCTGATCAAAACGCTGCGGATGGCGTGGTGTAATCATCAGAAGTGGCGCATTATCCAGTAGCGGTAATTGCTCTAAAAACGCATCCAGAATGAGCTCTTCCTCGCCGTCGCGGGTGCTGGCGCACAAAATAATCTGACGGTTGCCAAAACTGCGTCGTAAGGCAGCGCCGCGTTCTGCCATTAACGCCGGCGGTGTGACATCAAACTTCATATTGCCAGTTACCGTCGGACTGCTAATGCCTAATTCACGCAGGCGACGGGCATCGGGATTGGATTGCGCCGCCACGGCACTGATGGCATGGGCGGCGGGCAAGATAAGCGAGGCCAGTTTTTGCGCTTTTTTTAAGGATTTTTCGGATAAGCGCGCATTCACTAAACTTACAGGAATGTTGGCAATTTCGCATTGAGCAATCAGATTAGGCCAGACTTCGGTTTCGATGAGAACGCACAATTGTGGTGAATAGTGTTTCAAAAAGCGCCGCATCATCCAATTGATATCGTACGGCAAAAAAGATTGACGCACGCGGTCCGCGACGTCGGCAAATAGTTTTCCACCGGTTTCTCGTCCGGTAGCAGTCATGTGCGTAAGCAGCAAGTGGTGTTGTGGGTAGTTTGCCAATAAGCCGCGTATCAATGGCTCTGCCGCGCGCGTCTCGCCAGCAGAGACCGCATGTACCCAGATCGTTGGTGTAGTCTCATAGCGACTGTAGAACCCCAAGCGCTCCGGAATATGCTGGCGATAGCCGGGTTCCTGACGACCACGCCACCATAAACGAAAGATAGCAAAGGGCAGCGAAAGTCCCCAGACGAATGAATAAAGAAGGCGCATTAAGGCTGTTTGAGTAAATGGGTTAATTTTTTTTGAAATTCACCAGCACGATACCACCGAGTACCATGAGGGCGCCAATCGCGAAGCGCGAACTGATGACATCGTGCATCAGTAACACGCCTGCTGCCACGCCAAATAGCGGGGTCAGGAACGAAAAAACGGATAAGCGTGAAACCAGATAGTGGCGCATGAGCCAGAACCACGCAAGATAGCTCGCAAAAGCCACAATCACACTTTGAAATAGCATACTGACCCAGGCCACGGCCGTCCACGCATGCCACACTTCGCCGCGCAAGAGTACCACGCCAGTCAGGATAACGGCAGCGCCCGCCAACTGATAAAACAAGGTGGTGGTGGGTTCTGCATCCGCCAGACTAGAGAAACGTATCGTCAACGTGGTAGCCGCCCATAATAGCGCTGCGAGCACGCCCAAGCTGTCACCGATCAGCATTTGCCTGATGTCGTCGGCAGAATTTTGCATGGCACCTGAAAATGCAATCGCAATCCCCCCAAAAGCAGAGGCGACCCCCAGCCATTGTCGTGCATGTAAGCGTTCACTTGGAATCAGCAGATGCAGCCCAATAACAGTAAAAATCGGCGCAGTGTACAAAAAGACCGACATGTGTGAAGCGGTGGTGAAGTTTAAACCGTAAGAAACACACAAGAATTCCAGCGCAAAGAATAAACCTGCAATTAAACCTGGTAACAAATGCCGGTCTCTTAATGAAAATGGAATTTTTTTCCACCAGATCAAAGCGAGTACTAACATCGCGGCGATCTCTGAACGCAAGCCGAGTTGCAATCCGGCACTGATCACTGGTGTTGCCAGTTTCACCGCCACCTGTTGTAATCCCCAGCAGATGCAGAGGAGCAACATGATGATGATAGCGTTGGCGTCGAGATGTTTGCGGGTGGTCATTCAGAGAGCGTTCTCAAATCAGGACGACGGAATATACCTGAAATTGATGAGATGGTGCGATGGAACTGCTGTTCAATTGGAAAACAATGCCAAAAATAGCTTAGATTCGAAATAAATTTTTAGTGAATTAATAATTTTTTAATGGCGTCTTTGACATCATTGGGCGAAGGCGGTGTTCCCTGGTCACCAAGATTGATGATTTTATCCGACCAATTTCCTTCGGTTTTCCATTTTGGTGAGGCGCAATAAATTTCTATGGTGGGCGTTTCATAGGCTGCGGCAATGTGCGTGAGCCCTGTGTCGACACCAATTACTAGCGCCGCCGATTGGGCAAGAATCGTGGCGTCTAGCATTGACAGCGCGGGCAGAACGGTGGCGTTTGGCATCTCTGCCGCCATCGCTTCTGCTTCGGCTTTTTCGGTCGCATTGCCCCACGGTAGCAAAATTGGCAGTGCATATCGACGCAACTCTTCGGCGATTGTGATCCAGTGAGTGCGCGCCCACTTTTTGGCCGCACCGGCGGTGCCATGAAAAAACACGACATACGGTTGGTCAGGCAGCCACGCAGGTGACCCTTCTGGTGTATGCAGGCCAAAACAGGCTGGCGTCTCGACGGTATAACCGCTGGCCGCCGCGGCGACCAGTCTGCCACGTTGCACTGCATGTGTGCGTTTGTCGACGGCTACACTTTGATTGTGAAAAATCCGCGAAATGCCTTCGTAACCAGAACCTTCGGTACCATTCGCTAACCCGACTTTTTTTCCGCCGGTAGCGAGTCTGGTTATGCCCATAATCAAACCAGTTTTAAATAAGCCTTGGGTATCAAGCACCAGATCGTATTCTTCATGCCTTAATTGCTGATAGAAGTGCTTCATCTGCTGGCGTGTTTCTGCTGCGCCCAGACTTTTGCGCCACCGTCTGAGGGCAAATGGAATGATGTTACGCACGCCAGGATGTAAGCGTACGAGATTGACGTAAGCTTCTTCCACCACCCAATCAATTTGTGCATTGTTGAAATGGCGATGCAAATCATCGACGATAGGCATGTTATGCAGCACGTCGCCAAGAGATGAAACGCGGATCAATAGAATTTTCACGAATTGTTCAGGGGGAAAAGTTTGCTTTAGCAGAAAAGTATCGATGGGGACTGATATTTTAGCGCTGATTTGGCGCTCATTTAGTGTCGATTTGTCGCTAAATTGTTACTGATGCCAGTTGCAAGTTTAGCGTCAAATTTTACACAAATTTATATACTCCCCCTGTAATTTTAAATTTTACCTTGAATATCAATATGAATATAAGGGTCTTTAAAAGTACTGGGTAGAGTATATGTTTGATGGAAGCGTAATTTTCGGTTTTAGAATGGTAACTGCGCGTCAGGTTTTACTGCCAAAATAGCTTGCTTCAATGCCCCTTGTATACGTGCCAAGGCAGTAGGTGTTTCCGCTTCAAAGCGCATTACGATCACTGGTGTCGTATTGGACGAACGTGCCAGACCGAATCCATCTGGATACTCAACTCGCAAACCGTCGATGGTGATGATCTCATCTGCACCCGGGAAATCCGCATTCGCTTGCATTGCAGCGATAATGCTGAAGTTTTCGCCTTCGGCCAGTTGCAATTGTAATTCTGGTGTTGAGGCCGATTGCGGCAATTGATTCAGGGTCACAGTCATATCGGCCACACGGCTTAAAATTTCTAGCAAGCGAGCACCTGCATACAAACCATCATCAAAGCCATACCAGCGGTCTTTAAAGAAGATGTGGCCGCTCATTTCGCCGCCCAAAGGGGAGCCGGTTTCACGCAATTTTGCTTTCACCAACGAGTGCCCGGTTTTCCACATCAGTGGCACACCGCCGCGTGCTTTGACCCACGCCGAGATATGGCGGGTGCACTTCACGTCGTACAAAATTTGTGCGCCAGGGTTGCGGGTCAGTACGTCCTCGGCAAACAACATCAACTGACGATCAGGATAAATAATCTGGCCATCTTTAGTGACGACGCCCAGACGATCACCATCGCCGTCAAATGCCAGACCGATTTCAGCATCGGTGGTTTGCAGACAGCGGATCAGGTCTTGCAAGTTTTCTGGATGCGCTGGATCAGGATGATGATTTGGGAATGTGCCGTCGACTTCGCAGAATAATTCGATGACCTCGCAGCCCATGCCGCGATACAGATCGGCAGCATACGCGCCAGCGACACCATTGCCACAATCCACCGCGATTTTGATCGGACGCTGTAATTTAACGTCGCCAATGATGCGTTCCAGATAGGTTGCTTTGATATCGTGCGTACGATAGTTACCGGCACCTGTCGCGAATTCTTTTTTCAGAATAGCTTGGTATAAGGCTTGGATTGCGTCGCCGTAAATAGCTTCGCCAGCGAGCACCATTTTGAAACCGTTGTAGTCAGTTGGGTTATGGCTGCCTGTTACCATAATGCCGGAGGCTGCACCGAGAACATTGGTGCCAAAATACACCATTGGTGTCACCACAATACCGAGGTCGATCACATCAACGCCAGTTGATTGCAAACCTTTAGCGAGTGCTGCGATCAGTTCAGGACCGGATAAGCGACCATCGCGACCAATAACGACTGCTTTTTCGCCTTTTGCTAATGCCGCAGTGCCAAAAGCCTGACCGATCTGAAACGCCACGTCGGCGTCGAGTGTTTTGCCAATAATGCCGCGGATATCGTAGGCTTTAAAGATGCTTGGAGAGAGTAGGGACATAGCAACCTTAGTTTGAAAATTAAAAAAGTATTTGATGTGTTCGAGTTCAATTCAGGGCGATTTTGGGCAACCCAGGGCAACTCGAGGCAATTCTGGGCAATTCAGGGCAATTCAAGTCAATACACCCAGATTTGTGCTTTCTGTGCTGTGATGCTCGCTAATTTGGGCACTGCTTACTCCGGTGGCTTGCCAGATTAAATCCTCAATGCCACATTGCGGTTGGTATTCTGCCACTATTTTTAGTAAGAGCGTACGAATTTCTGTGTAATTGAAAGTGTCACATGCTTGACGTAATTCTTCGAGGAAATGTTCCAGGGTGTTCCATGGAATTTCATTCTCTTGCGCTCGCATAATTAGCGGGTGACTGGTACCCTCGACATTGTCGCCGATAAGCAATTCTTCAAAGAGTTTTTCACCGGGACGCAAACCCACATGCTGGATTTCGATCGTGCCATCGGGGGTGGCGTCAGTTTTTACTTCGAGACCGCTTAAATGCACCATGCGACGAGCCAAATCAAGGATGCGCACAGGTTCGCCCATATCTAACACAAACACATCACCACCTTCGCCCATTGCTCCTGCTTGCAATACCAGTTGTGCTGCTTCTGGGATGGTCATGAAATAACGGGTGATGTCCGGATGCGTCAGCGTAATCGGGCCACCAGCCATAATTTGCTTACGGAATAAAGGTACAACGGAACCAGAAGATCCCAACACATTGCCGAAACGCACCATGCAAAAACGGGTGCCGTTTTGTTTACGTGCGCATGCTTGCAGAATCAATTCAGCGAGTCGTTTGGTCGTCCCCATCACATTGGTCGGTCGCACAGCTTTGTCAGTTGAAATTAATACGAAATTACTCACCTTGGCGCGCATCGCCGCCTCTGCCACCGTCAGCGTACCGAATACGTTATTGCGAATACCGTCGACAGGATTGAGTTCGACCAGCGGAACATGTTTATATGCCGCCGCGTGATACAGCGTATCGATCTCAAAGGCTGCAAAAATCTTATCGAGCTTTGCCGCATCGAGCACCGTACCCAGAAATGGCACTATCTCCAGATCCAGACCGAGTTGTGTCCGCAATGCACACAGTTCTTGCTCGATCGCATACAAGCCGTATTCAGACATTTCTAATAAGACCAGCTTTTTGGGGCGCTGGCGCACGATTTGACGACATAATTCGGAACCAATAGACCCACCCGCACCGGTTACCATGACGTTTTTATTGGTGATGCAGACTGCCAGCAGGCGCGCATCCGGCGTAACCTGATCGCGTCCTAGTAAATCTTCGATTTCTACGTCACGAATATCTTGTAGCCGTAATTCACCATTCACCAGACTTTGTATCGATGGCGTGACTTTGATCTTGAGTTTTAAATACTCGAGTTGATCCAAAATTTGCTTTTGTCGGGTTTTGGAAATCGACGGCAGTGCCAATAAAATTTGTTTGATTTCGCGTTTTGGTACCAGATTCGCCAGATCGGCTGGACTGTATACTTTAATGCCAGCAATGGTGGAGCCTTGAATATGCTTGTTGTCGTCGACAAACGCGACGCACACATATTCACCGCCTGATCGCAAGGCACCCGCCAGCAAAGCGCCTGCTTTGCCGCCGCCATAGATACAAACCGGAATAGCGTCTGCTGACATGCCTAAACTTAGTAACCACGTACGCGCGACAAAGCGACTAGCGCATAAATAGATAATGGCACCTGCCCAGTAAAAACCGAAAATGGCGCGTGAAATTGGCATGATGTGCAACATGATGCCAATGAACGCCAGCAATAGTACCGACGTGCTGGCACCGATAAAAATAGTGCTGATAATTTTTTGGTCAATGAAACGTACGACCGCCCTGTATAGTCCGATGCGGATAAAAATAGGTACCGAAATCAATGGAGTTGAAATGATCAGCCCAAAGTAATGCCGGAACAATTCTTCGTTAAAGCCTTCATAACGCAGCCAGATTGCGAGTATGAAAATGACAGGCAGACAAATCGTATCCAGACTCGCAGCGAGCACTTGTTTCTGCAGACGGGATAGGCTAATGAGAGAGTGCAACATGGTGTGTCTACTTTCGCGCTTTATTTATTGTTCGACCTGAGTGCCTTAATGCGCAACACCGTCCCGGCGGACAACTTTAAAAAAAGTCATCCATAAAATACGGATATCCAACCACAACGACTGATGCTCAAGATAGTAGGTGTCTAGCGCCACTTTTGCCGGTATCGGCAATTCATCCCGTCCATTGACCTGCGCCCAGCCAGTCAAACCAGGCGCGATCGTATGTACTCGTTTTTCTGTGCGCAATGCAATCAAATCGTGCTGATTGTAGAGTGCCGGGCGTGGCCCGACAAAACTCATATCTCCCGAGAGTATGCTCCATAGTTGCGGTAACTCATCCAGGCTGGATTTGCGGATAAACGAGCCTATCGGTGTCAAATATTGATCCGGATTGCTTAATAAGTGTGTCGCAACTGCTGGCGTGTCGACTTTCATGCTACGAAATTTTGGCATTTTAAAAATGACATTATTTTTGCCAACACGATTTGACCAATAGACAATCGGGCCACGTGATGTCAATTTGACGCACAAGGCAGTCAGCAAAAGGGGAAGGGCTAGAATCGCCGTCGCGATGAGTGCCAGAATTAAATCAACAATGCGTTTTATCATGACGTCGTTTTTATTGAAGTATCGAGCGCGGCAACGGTTGCGCTTAAACCTTGCTCGACTGAATAAGGAGGTGTCCATCCCAATAATTGCTTTGCCTTACTGATATCCACCTGCAACGAGCCACAGAGCCGATCAGTAATTGCCGGACGGCCAACCAGTTTTGCTAAGCATATCAACACCGACGGTGGACATGGTAATAAACGTGGACGCATCTTCATCGCCTGTGCACTCAGCCGCAAAAGTTCTGCCGTAGATAAATCATGATCATCTGAGACCAAAAATATCTGCTGTCCAGACTGAGCATTATGCAGACAACACAGAACCAGACTGACCAGATTGCCCAGATAAACCAGACTACGTTTGTTGTTGATACTCGCAAACGGCAGCGGGATACCTTTTTTTACCCAATTCAACATACTGGCAAAATTAGCTTTGACCCCAGGTCCATAGATCAGCGGGGGGCGGATGATGGTAATTCGCATACCGCTGCGTTCGCCCAAAGCTAACAGGGCGTTTTCTGCTTCGTATTTGGAAATGCCATAAGGGTCATCAGCTTCTGAGGGAGTCGTTTCCGTGTATGGCTGCCCAAGCGCGGTGCCGTCACCATTCACTTTGACAGAGCTAATGAAAATAAACTGTGTCGCGCCGGCGAGTGCCGCTTGCTCTGCAAGGCGCATCGTGGCATCAACATTGATTTGACGAAATAAAGGTAGCGGGTCGCTCACCGCTTCGTGCATCACGTGCACCCGCGCTGCACAGTGAATCACAATGCCAACATTGGTCAGATACGGCGACCAATCTGTGTCCCCCGACAAGTCACCGATTTGCGGATTTTCTACCTTGCGATCGAGGGCGCGCAGCGGGCTCCGGCTAGGGCAGATCAACGGCGTGTTGTTTGCGGAGAGTGCAGCAGCAATCGTCTTGCCGACAAAGCCACTGGCCCCCGTCAGTAAAATTTTGCGCTGGTTTTTGATGACAGTCTGATCATGCATGCTTGCTGCCGCTATACACAAAATATTTACGGAAAATGAATTTCATGAAACTGCGTATAAACCAATTCGCATGCATTGACGCGACATTCCGGTTTTTACGGGCTGCGCTGTGCAAGGCTTTTAATTGCGGATAATAACGTACGCCATGTCCCAACAAGAGACTTGAGCGATAGCATAAATCGACGTCTTCAAAGTACATAAAGTAACGATCATCAAAGCCTTGCAGACGTTGGTAATGTTCTGCTTTAAATGCCAAGAAAGCGCCGGATGCCCAATCGCTCCAACCCGCAGAGAGGTAATTACTTTTGTTGTAGGGTTCCGTTAGTGAGCGCACCCATGCCATGCGGATAGGCGACAGAAAATCCGGAAAGCGTCGAATATTGGCATCCGGCGTCTGGAAATCGTCATCGCGGAAAAGATTAAGCGTTGCCAACGCTGCGTTGTCCTTACGCATCAGCCGCACTAACTCCAGGATCGTAGCCTGATCCGTGGTGACGTCTGGATTCATGACGATAAAAATGTCATCAGGCTCCACGCCAACACTATTTTTTATTTGCGCAAACAGATAATTATTGTTTGCACCGAAACCCAACCCCGGCGAGGCATCGCTGTAAGAAACGCGATGGCGCAGGCAATACTCTTTCAGGCGGGCAGAGGGATGGTTGTCTTTGATCCAAACGTGGATATCATCGCCAGCATCTTGCAAACCGCCAATCTCACTTGAGATGAGCAGTTCTTCGTGTCCATGACTGACGATGGCGATATGAATCATACTAAAAATTCCATTGCTGACATTGTTTTAATTATCCGAAGCAATTCTTCTTATTGCTATCGCCAAAATTACTTCGGTAACTGCGGTAAATACTTTTTTTAATAATGATGCTCAGTAAAATTCTGAATGAGACGAGTTCTATTTCATCTTTGACAAACATACGGCCAAAGCAGTTTCCCATGCTGGAATCTGCACGCCAAACGTGCTTGCTAGCAGGTCAGTATTCAGACTTGAATTCACCGGACGTTGGGCGGGTGTTGGGTAGTCTACGGCTGGAATCCCAGTCACGCTTGGAGCAGCTTTTTTCAACTTACCTCCAGCGCTCGCTTGTCGCATGATTTCTTGCGTAAAACCACACCAGCTCGTCCGTCCTGTTGTCGTTAAATGATATAAGCCTTGATGCAATTGCCACCACTGTGCGGGATTTTCTGATGCGCATAGTTGTTGCACGATACTGGCGCTGATGTCGGCGATGGCATTTGCCGATGTCGGTGCACCCCATTGATCATTCACTACGCGTAGTTCATCGCGTTCGTTCGCTAAACGCAACATCGTTAACAGGAAATTTTTTCCAAACGTCGAATACACCCAACTGGTTCTGAAAATCAGATATTGGCAACCGCTGGCGATGATCGCTTGTTCACCTGCGAGCTTGGTTTTTCCGTAGACATTTAATGGATTCGTCGGGGCATCTTCTGTGTAGCTTGTTAAAACGTCTTGTTCATCACGCAAACTACCATCATAGACATAATCGGTAGAGAAATGAATTAAACCTATCCCTCGCTTTTTTGCTTGCGCGGCAAATTCGCCGGGTGCAATGCCATTGATCGCTTGCGCCAGATCAGGTTCGGTCTCTGCTTTATCGACAGTGGTATAAGCGGCAGGATTGATAATCAGATCGGGTTGGCAATTCGTCACAAAGGTGGCAATTGCTGCCGTATCACTGAGGTCGAGTTCAGCACGAGTCGGTGCAATGACTTCGTGATGCTGAGATAATATAGGGTGTAATGTGTGTCCAAGTTGCCCTGTTACGCCGGTAAGCAAAATTCTCATGCAAACACCTCAGCATCGGCAAGTAATTTAGCCACCTGGTCTTTGCCAGACATCATCGGTGTTTCTTTTAGAGGCCATTCAATGCCGATCGCCGGATCGTTCCAAAACAAGCTGCGCTCGTGCTCTGGCGCCCAGTAGTTCGTCGTTTTATATAAAAATTCTGCTTTGTCGCTGGTGACCAAAAAACCATGAGCAAACCCTGGCGGTATCCACATCTGACGGTTATTTTCTTCTGATAAATAGACGCCTGTCCATTGACCAAACCGCGGTGAGCTTTTGCGCAAATCAACCGCGACGTCGAACACTTCGCCTGACACCACGCGCACGAGTTTTCCTTGTGCTTGCTGAATTTGATAGTGGAGGCCGCGCAAAATATTTTTAGCTGACATCGAGTGATTATCCTGTACAAAAGGCAAATCTACCCCAGTTAATTCAGCAAATTTCTTTGCATTAAAGCTCTCATAAAAAAAACCACGTTCATCACCAAACACTTTTGGTTCGATAATCATGACTTCTGGCAAATTGGTTTTAATGACGTTCATAGCTTAAAAAGTTTTGTGTTGCAGAAGACGCAGTAAATACTGGCCATATTCGTTTTTCTTCAGAGGTTGCGCTAACGCTTCGAGTTGTTCGGCGCTGATGTAATTGCGGCGGAATGCGATCTCTTCCGGACACGCGACTTTTAAACCCTGGCGCTTTTCTATTGTCGCTACAAACTGGCCTGCTTCCAGCAAGGATTCATGGGTGCCGGTATCGAGCCATGCCATGCCGCGGCCCATTAATTCAACGTTCAGCTCGCCTTGTTTCAGGTAGACATTGTTGACGTCGGTGATTTCTAATTCACCACGTGGTGAAGGTTTGATATTGGCAGCGATATCGCACACCTGATTGTCATAGAAATACAAACCGGTGACAGCATAGTTGGATTTTGGTTTGAGCGGCTTTTCTTCAATGCTGATGGCTTGTTTATTCGCATCAAAGTCGACCACGCCATAACGTTCTGGATCATGGACGTGATAAGCAAACACAGTAGCGCCCTGATTGCGAGCGTCCGCATTGCGTAATTGGGGCTCGAAATCGTGCCCGTAGTAAATGTTGTCACCCAGAATCAGGGCTGACGGCGAGTTGCCGACAAATTCTTTGCCAATAATAAAGGCTTGCGCCAGCCCATCTGGTGATGGCTGTACCGCGTATTGCAGGTTAATACCCCATTGTGAGCCATCACCTAACAATTCGACAAAGCGTGGTGTGTCTTGCGGTGTGGAAATGATAAGGATATCGCGCATGCCGGCTAACATCAGCGATGTCAGCGGATAGTAAATCATGGGCTTGTCGTAGACCGGCAACAATTGTTTAGAAACTGCTTTGGTCACAGGGTACAAGCGTGTGCCTGAACCACCTGCGAGAATGATTCCTTTGCGGGAAGAAGACGCAAAACTCATGCTTGTTCCTTGTTGTTATATTGCAGATCGACCCACTTTGTGTAGTCGCCGGATTGCACCTGGGCAACCCAGGCGTCATTGGCGAGATACCATTCTACGGTTTTACGCAGACCGGTTTCAAAGGTTTCGGCAGGTTTCCAGCCCAGCTCGCGTTCGATTTTACGCGCATCAATGGCGTAGCGACGGTCGTGACCAGGACGGTCGGTAATGTGTTTGATCTGATCGCGGTAGCTGCCGTTTGCCTTTGGTTGCAATTCATCGAGCAAATCGCAAATGGTATGAACGACGCTGAGGTTGGTTTGTTCGTTCCAGCCACCAACGTTGTAGGTCTCGCCCAAGCGACCCGATTCCAGTACGCGACGAATCGCAGCGCAGTGGTCGGTTACATACAGCCAGTCACGCACTTGTTGACCATCGCCATAAACTGGCAGATCTTTACCAGCGCGGGCATTGGTGATGATCAGTGGGATTAATTTCTCTGGGAAATGATACGCACCGTAATTGTTTGAGCAATTGGTCGTCAATACCGGCATGCCGTAAGTATGGTGGTAAGCGCGTACCAGATGATCAGATGCTGCTTTGGATGCGGAGTAAGGGCTGTTTGGTGCGTAGGCCGTGGTTTCAGTGAATGGCGGGTCTTCCGCAGACAAGGTGCCATAGACTTCATCCGTTGATACGTGCAGGAAGCGGAAGGCGGCCTTTTTATCCGCATCCAGCGTATTCCAATAAGCACGCGCGGCTTCCAATAAGGTAAAGGTACCGTTGACATTGGTGGTAACAAAGGCAGCAGGGCCGTGAATTGAGCGGTCAACATGGCTTTCGGCGGCGAAGTGCAAAATCGCGCGTGGCTGGTGTTCTGCAAACAGGGCAGCTAACTTCTCACCGTCACAAATATCGCCTTGCACAAACAAGTGACGTTCGTCATTGCGCAGGCTGGTCAGATTGTTTAAATTGCCAGCATAAGTTAATTTATCGTAATTCAGTACCGACTCGTCGGCCTGCGCCATCCAGCTCAACACAAAATTTGCGCCGATAAAACCTGCGCCGCCAGTAACAAAAATCATTCCAAACCCCTAAGTCAATCACTGCAAAGTAGGTCGCGATTTTACTAGAGTTTGGGGGGCATACACCAGAAATGCTGCTGTTTAAATTACAAATAGACGCATTTATATTGTTTAAATATAAATGAAATGGAAGTGAAAAAGTTGCAGTAGTAGCCTGATAATGGGTGGCTAGCAGCTAGTTGCTATCAATTTGTGACAGACAGATCCACACCGTGGCGACAATCAAATAGGTGATTAACAGCACTGAGATAACGGTGAGTCTCATCGGAGCTCCCAGGTCGGGTGAAAAGCTGGATTGGTGTTCTTGTAGGATAGAATTTGCACGTGCATTTGTTCGTATTAATTTGTATTTTTCTTGTGACAAAATGTATTTTTAACAATGTGATCCAAAGACTCTTCCGGAGCACAGAATTTTGATATTCATCACTTGAAATCACAGAGATTGTCACCAAGTAGGGCTGCAATATGAAATTGACTGGAGGGTAAGAATGCAACACGAAGAAAATACACAAGCAGAAGATGCCGCAAATACGGCCACAAATACGGCCACAAACACCGCCACAAACACCGCTGCAAATACGAATGCCACTGCTAACGAAGCTACAGAAATTGCTGATGCAACTCCTGCGGTTGATCCTATTGTTGCTGAAGAAGTTGTGGACGTTGCTGCACAAAACGCGCAAATTATTGCCGCATTAGAAGCAAAAGTAGCTGAATTGCAAGATTCATTCATGCGCGCCAAAGCGGATGGTGAGAATATTCGTCGTCGTGCTCAGGAAGACATCGCCAAAGCACATAAATTCGCGATCGAGGGTTTTGCCGAAGCCATGGTGCCAGTCAAAGATAGCCTTGAAATGGCATTAAAAGTAGAAACGCCATCGATTGACTCTTTAAAAGAAGGTGTCGAAATGACATTGAAGCAATTAAGTGCCGCTTTTGAAAAGAATCGTCTGCTGGAAATTAATCCAGTCCAAGGTGAGAAACTTGATCCAATGAAACATCAAGCGATCTCTATGGTACCAGCGGAGCAAGATGCGAACACAGTTGTTACCGTTTTACAAAAAGGCTATAACATCGCCGACCGCTTGTTACGCCCCGCTTTAGTGACTGTCGCGCAAGGTAAGTAAAAAAAAGCGTAAAAAACCAGCAAAAAACGCTTGAAAAGCAGGTTTTTTACCTAATATCGGATACAGATGAGTTATTCAATGAGGTTATTGAAGCTTTTGATGAGTGAAAACGACAAAAGTTCAATAATTTAGATTAACTCAAAAATATTGACAAATACATAAAATCTAAATAATTCTGAGGAAAAATCATGGGAAAAATGATTGGTATTGATTTGGGTACAACCAACTCTTGCGTTGCTATCATGGAAGGCGGCCAGCCTAAAGTTATCGAAAACGCTGAAGGCGCACGTACCACGCCGTCTATCATTGCTTATCAAGAAGATGGTGAAATTCTGGTTGGCGCATCTGCAAAACGCCAGGCTGTCACCAACCCAAAAAATACACTGTTCGCGGTAAAACGCTTGATCGGTCGTAAATTCGAAGAAAAAGAAGTGCAAAAAGACATCAGCCTGATGCCTTACACAATTTCCAAAGCCGACAACGGCGATGCGTGGGTTTCCGTGCGCGACAAACGTTTGGCGCCACCACAAATTTCCGCAGAAGTTTTGCGTAAAATGAAAAAAACCGCTGAAGATTACCTCGGCGAAGAAGTCACTGAAGCGGTTATTACTGTTCCAGCATACTTTAACGATGCTCAACGTCAGGCAACGAAAGATGCAGGCCGTATCGCTGGTCTGGATGTCAAACGCATCATCAATGAACCAACTGCAGCGGCATTGGCTTTTGGTCTGGACAAAAAAGAAAAAGGCGATCGCAAGATTGCAGTTTACGATTTGGGTGGTGGCACATTCGACGTATCGATCATCGAAATCGCTGACGTTGATGGCGAAATGCAATTCGAAGTCTTGTCCACAAACGGCGATACTTTCCTCGGTGGTGAAGACTTCGATCAACGCGTGATCGACTACATCATTACTGAATTCAAAAACATCAATGGTCTGGATTTATCCAAAGATCCTATCGCTTTGCAACGTATTAAAGCGTCTGCTGAACGTGCAAAAATTGAATTGTCCAGCGCACAGCAAACAGAAATCAATGAGCCGTACATCGCGATGGCAAATGGCGCACCAGTGCATTTGAATTTGAAAATCACACGTGCAAAATTGGAAGCATTGGTTGAAGAACTGATCCAAAAAACCATGGAACCTTGCCGTTTGGCGATCAAAGATGCTGGTGTTAAAACATCAGACATCGACGACATCATCCTGGTTGGTGGTATGACTCGTATGCCTAAGGTGCAAGAGCTGGTCAAAGACTTCTTCGGTAAAGAACCACGTAAAGACGTGAATCCTGACGAAGCAGTAGCCGTTGGTGCAGCGATTCAAGGATCGGTCTTGTCTGGCGATCGCAAAGATTTGTTGTTACTGGACGTAACACCGTTGTCCCTGGGTATCGAAACTCTGGGCGGCGTGATGACTAAAATGATCCAGAAGAACACAACGATCCCAACCAAGTTTAGCCAAGTGTTCTCGACAGCGGATGACAATCAGCCAGCGGTAACAATTAAAGTTTACCAAGGTGAACGTGAAATCGCTGCCGGTAACAAAGGCTTGGGCGAATTCAATCTGGAAGGCATTCCACCAGCAGCACGCGGTACACCACAGATCGAAGTGACTTTTGACATCGATGCGAACGGTATTTTGCACGTAGGCGCAAAAGACAAAGCAACTGGCAAAGAAAACAAAATCACGATCAAAGCTAACTCTGGTCTGACTGAAGAAGAAATCCAGAAAATGGTGAAAGATGCGGAATTGAACGCGGAAGAAGACAAAAAAGTCAAAGAATTGGCTGAGTCCCGCAATCAAGGTGATGCATTGGTTCACTCCACCAAAAAAGCATTGGCTGAACACGGCGACAAGTTAGAAGCTGGCGAAAAAGAGAAAATCGAAGCTGCAATCAAAGATCTGGAAGACGTATTGAAATCCGGTGACAAAGCTGAGATCGACACTAAATTGGGCGCGCTCTCTACGGCATCCCAAAAGCTCGGTGAAAAAGTCTATGCCGACATGCAAGCGCAACAAGCTGCTGCTGGCGCCGCTGGCGGCGCCGGTGCAGCGGGTGCAGAAGCACATGCTAAGGATGACGACGTTGTTGATGCCGACTTTAAAGAAGTCAAAGACAACAAGTAAATCTGTCGCCTGATGAGGGCGATGTATAAGCGCAGAGGCGCAGAGGATGCAGAGGAAATAAAAATGATCTCTGTGCTCTCTGCGCTTTTGTAGTAACTGTTTTTGAACTTTTAATATGTTACATGCCAGTCAGATCAGACGGCGTGTGAATAAAAAAACAAGGTGTAATCGAGATGGCGAAGCGTGATTTTTACGAAATTCTGGGCGTCGGTAAAAATGCCTCAGAAGAAGAAATCAAAAAGGCTTATCGTAAGCTGGCGATGAAATACCATCCGGATCGCAACCCGGATAACAAGGCCGCTGAAGAAAAATTCAAGGAAGCCAAAGAAGCATACGAGATGCTCTCTGATAGCCAGAAGCGCGATGCTTATGACCGCTATGGTCATGCCGGCGTTGACCCTAACATGGGTGGCGGCGGTGGTGGCGGTGCGGGCGGTTTTGCCGATGCATTTGGCGATATTTTCGGGGATATCTTCGGTGGTGGCGGTCGTCGTAGTGCAGGCCCACAAGTCTATCGCGGTGCTGATTTACGCTACAACCTTGAGATCACTTTAGAGCAGGCAGCGAACGGTTTTGATACCACGATTCGCGTACCAAGCTGGGACGAATGCGACACTTGTCATGGATCTGGCGCTAAGCCTGGAACATCTCCTGTCACATGTACAACCTGTGCTGGTCATGGTCAGGTACGCATGCAGCAAGGTTTGTTCAGTATCCAACAAACCTGTCCAAAATGCCACGGTACAGGCAAAATGATTCCAGACCCATGCCCGACTTGTTCTGGCGTTGGGCGTATCAAACGAAATAAAACTCTAGAAGTTAAAATCCCGGCTGGTATCGATGACGGCATGCGGATTCGTTCTTCCGGTAACGGTGAGCCTGGTGTCAATGGCGGGCCTCCGGGTGATCTGTATGTTGAAATCCACATTAAACAGCATCCAGTGTTCCAACGCGAAGGCGATGATTTGCATTGCGAAATTCCGATTTCCTTTGTCAAAGCAGCGTTGGGTGGCGATATTGAAGTACCAACACTGAGCGGCAAAGCGTCGTTCACTGTTCCTGAAGGTACGCAATCCGGTAAGACTTTCCGCCTGCGTAGTAAAGGCGTCAAAGGGGTACGCTCTGGATACGCTGGTGATTTGTTCTGCCACGTGGTAATTGAGACACCAGTAAAACTGACTGAGAAGCAAAAAGACTTGCTGCGCGAGTTTGAGCAACTTACGGTTGAAGGCGGTTCAAAACACAATCCGCAAAGCAAAACCTGGATGGATAAAGTGAAGAAGTTTTTTGAATAAAACAATAACACCTCGCTCTCCAAGAAATGCTCTGTTGACGTATAAACAGGGCATTTTTTTGTCTACTTGTTTGTCTTAATTTGTGCGAATTAGAGAGGTCGCTCCAAAAATGCATATGGCGTGTTTTTGTATATCGAGTAACCTGCGAATACGTTAAAAAAAGTAAATTAAAAAATGGGTTGGTGTTGATTTTTGTTAAGTAATGATAGACATTGAAGATGTTGTCACAACAGAACTCAACATTAAATGATCGTTTAGAGGAGACAAAATGTGTTTAAAAAATTATAAATCCTGGGTTGCAGGATTTAGTTTACTAGCAGGCGTTCTGTTAAGTGCGAATGCCGCTGAAGTCGCCGGCGTCAAACTGGATGAAACGGTACAACTTGCTAATACTGAACTCAAGCTCAATGGCGCAGGGATTCGTTATAAAGCCATTTTTAAGGTCTACGTCGCTGGCCTCTACTTAAAAGAAAAGAAGACAACGGTACATGACGTGTTAAACGCAGATGGTCCGCGACGTGTCACCATCGTGATGCTGCGTGATTTAAGCAGCGAAGACTTTAGTCGTGGCTTTATGCAAGGCATACAAAAAAATACCGAAAAAGCGGATAAGGCAAAACTTACTTCTCAGTTTTTACGCTTCGGTGAATTGTTCGCATCGGTACCTGAACTTAAAAAAGGCGACGTCATGACAAATGACTGGATCCCTGGTGTCGGTACCGTAGTCGCATTAAACGGCAAAAAAATGGGCGACCCGTATCCTGATATTCTTTTTTACAACACGCTGCTTCGCATCTGGCTAGGCGACAGCCCGGTTGATAACGGTTTGAAAAAAGCTATGTTGGGTGAAGTTGAAAGTCATGGCGTATTTCACTAGGTAATTCTGTAGTTCATTATTCAAAAGCTAGCATAAAAGCGATAGCTCGCTTGTAAAAAAAGTAAAATACTGAGCGCTCTCATTCACTTCCTTCTCCCTCATGATGGAAAAGGGCATGAATGAAGGCGCATAATGTACCGGATGCGAATAAACTGCGCTCGCAGCAGAAGTCAAATCGACACCTTCAAAATGACGCCGCGATTCAAACCCGCCGCAGATTAAATCTGTAGACGCATTTCATCCACAATTCGCCAAAAAAAATTAAACCTGAACCCTCCCCCTAGCTTTAGAAAGACAGGGATGAGGGGGGATGTACCGGATACGAATGAATTGCGCTCGCAGCCGAAGTCAAACCGACACCTTCAATATTACGCCGCGATTCAAACATACTTTTGCATAAGTCATTCGACGCATTTCGTCGACAATTCTCCAGACATATTAAACCTGAATCCTCCCGCAAGCGGGAGAAGGGCACGAATGAGGGTTTTAAACTACCTGAAAATAAATAGGGATCGAAAATAAAATCGATCGCCAAGATTAATTTTCTTTGCAGCCGCTTGTATATTTAATAAAGAATTCCTCCGACTTTTTCTGTACGTTAACATCAGCAATCCACTTGTATCAAATGATTAATTTCATAACAAAAGAGGTATTTGTGTAATACTGTGTAATAAAGTATCGTATTGTATCTTTGCTCGTTTAACCTTTCTGCAATTAAGTCGCCAATTGGGACTCATTCTGGTGCAGTTAAACTGAGCGAGATAAATGATGCTGAGAAAGAAGTTAAATGCAAATGTACAAGATCATTTTTATAAAAAAATTGCGGGTAAGTTTCTTGTTTTCGTAGTCTTTTTTTATCCATTATCCAGCTGGGCAACTGATACCGATTTAATTTGCTTTCCCCTCTATAAAGCAGCAGGTGCGGTTCCTTTGACCCGCGAATGCCGCGGAATGGCAGTGATGGCGCGCGTCGGTATGGGAAACTCTTATTGCACCGCAGACTCGGATATCATAGATCGATACTGTGGCAATGTTTGCCCTATTGATCCCTTAAAACCGATTACCGATCCAGAAGCGATCAGAATGGAAAATGGGGAAAACGTCATCCTTGATAAGTTGAGCACTGAAACGCAAACTGCATTGCATTGCTTAAAAGACGAAGTAGTAAAGGCAAAGGGATCGGTCAGCGTGACGTCTGCCTATCGACCGCAGGCTTATCAGGATCATTTGTATGAGATATTTGATAAGTTAGCGAGGACTGATTCAGCACTGTCGAATTTCCCTCAATGCAAAGATCTTTATAAAACCCTTCAAACTGAAAATAATAAACATCAGTTAAAAGGTAAGGTAGGCAAAACGTCCAAGCATTCATCGGGAAAAGCATTTGATGCAAATTGGAGTGGTATTAGTGATGACAATCTTGATTTGAGCGCGCAAAAATGCTCTCTTAGTCGTCCTTATCCAGCAAAAGACCCTGTACATTTTCAAAATTAAAGGAAGTGATATGAAAGTTGATTTGTTAATTGCGACATTTATTTTATTAATTTTTAATTCTCCGGCACACGCAATTGATTATCAGGTTACAGCATATGGCAAGCATGAACTTGATCCGCGAACCGGTAAAAAATCTGCTTTATACAGTTATAAGTTAGAGAACTTCAGTAGCGATAAGAATGGCGTTGCTGTTTTTTCAGTTGGAGATATTGGTACTGAACCACCTCCGTTATTTGACACTAGAGTCAGTTCTATTATTAATAACAGTTTTGTCGCACCGAAAGGATGGAAAGGAGAGGAAATGTGGCTGGAGGAATCTTATAGCTATTCAATTAGGTGGAAAGTTGCAGAATTTAACGATATGTTAGCAGGCAATTATTATTTACTTCCAGGACAAAGCTCAGATCAATTTTCTGTTCGGCTAACGAAGGTTGATCCAAAATATGCGAATGTCCAGGCAATGGTACAAGGTAAGCTGATTAACATGATCAAAGCTGATACCGTAGCCCCGACAGCAGAAATCTATCTGATAACATTACCTGCAGCAGGAAAACCGGGTTGGTTAGAGGTAAGTGTCACCGCCGCCGCCCACGATAATATGGATCCTTATCCAGACGTTTTGTTGAGTAAAATCACGGCGAATCAAACATTTCCTGCGACCGATGTCCAAGCAGTTTTCAATGAGGAGACTAAGAAATTTCTGGTCAAGATGGCGAAAGACAGAATCTATAACGTCACTTTTACCATTATGGATGCCTCTGGCAATACGACAAGCTACACGAAAGATTTACCTGCTAAATAACTTGATCAGGTAAGTTTATGATTAGCAAAGTTTGCTTAGATATTTGATCTTTAGACTCATTCGAAAAGTGCTTTTAACTGCCAGACAACGTATCAGTTCACGCAATACATAATGAAAATTGCTGTCGCTATTTCTTTAAGTTTCTACATACTAGTTGCTTATTCATGTTCTGCTGCAGATTACGGGGTAACTGCTTTTGGCAGACATGAAATTGATCAAAGCACAGGTAAAAAAATAGCTGCTTATAGCTACAAATTAGAAAATCTAAGCAAAGAAAAAAATGGTATTTCATCCTTTTGTATTGGCGATGCTGGAGATGAGATGGCCCCACTATTGGATACTAGGAGTAGTAACGTGTTGCCAAACGGGTTTATTTCTCCAGATGGTTGGAAAGCTCGGGATGTATGGCTGGAAGAGTCTTATCGTTACCTTATTCAATGGGAAATTGCAGATATAAACGATTTGATTGACGGTAGATATTATTTACGTTCAGGTCAAATTTCTGACCAATTTTCTGTTCGTTTGGATAAAGCTGATCCTAACTATGTAAGTACGAAAGCTAGCGTACAAGGCAAGCAAGTGGTGATGATCAAAGCCGATACCGCTGCCCCCACAGCAGAAATCTATCTGACAACATTACCTGCTGTTGGGAAGCGAGGTTGGTTAGAGGTCAGTGTCATCGCGGCTGCCCACGATGATATGGATCCTTATCCTGACGTTTTGTTGAGTAAGATCACGGCGAATCAAACATTTCCTGCGACCGATGTCCAAGCAGTTTTCAATGAGGAGACTAAGAAATTTCTGGTCAAGATGGCGAAAGACAGAATCTATAACGTTACTTTTACCGTCATGGATGCCTCCGGCAATACGACAAGCTATTCGAAAGATTTACCTGCTAAATAGCTTGATTAGCTCTTTTTACGTTCGGTAACGTTTACTCAGACTGCTGATCTGTAAAGTAGGCTGTTCATTGGCACCTTTAAGGATTTTGAAAATTGTTTGCAACTGCGAGACCACGTTTCTTTAGGCCAAAAATAATAAAACATCCTAGCGCTATGTCTTTGATTTTATGTCTACTCGTCAGTCATCAAATCTATGCAGCCGATTATCGGGTAATAGCCTTTGGAAAACATGAGGTTGACCATCTAATAGGCAAGAAAACAGCTATATATACTTACAAATTGGAGAATTTTAGTAATGACGAAGTTGGCGTCTTTGCTGTAGGGGATAGTGGTGATGAAACACCTCCTTATCTCGACACCAGAAATGCGAGAGTATTAGAAACTGGGTTCATTGTCCCACCAGGATGGAAGGCTGAACGAATATGGCTAGAGGAATCATATAGCTATTATTTACAGTGGATAGTGTTAAATCATAACGATCTTTTTTCGGGTAAATACTATCTTTTGCCAGGTCAAAGCAGTGATCGATTCTCGGTTCGCTTAAATCGTGCAGATCCCAACTATGTAACGACTAAGGCAATAGTACAGGATAAATTAGTCAATATAGTCAAAGCCGATACCGCTGCCCCCACAGCAGAAATCTACCTGACAACATTACCTGCAGCAGGAAAACCGGGTTGGTTAGAGGTCAGTGTCACCGCGGCTGCCCACGATGATATGGATCCTTATCCTGACGTTTTGTTGAGTAAAATCACGGCGAATCAAACATTTCCTGCGACCGATGTCCAAGCAGTTTTCAATGAGGAGACTAAGAAATTTCTGGTCAAGATCGCGAAAGACAGAATCTATAACGTTACTTTTACCGTCATGGATGCTTCGGGCAATACGTCAAACTACACCAAAAGCCTGTCAGTAAATACACGTCGAGTTCATTTGGGCAGATAAAGTAAATGCATATTGATCATTATCCCGGCAGATAAGCTCATTTAAGTCAAAAACGTCCGATAAAGATAATGCGCTACTCTGGAAACGGCAGAAACGGTTAAAATCATGCCTGTTTCACATTCAGGGCATTATGATGGCAGACCAAATCCGAGCAGAATTGACCCCAGAGCAGTTGTTTGAAAACAATCGTCGCTGGGCAAAAGCGATCTGTGATAAAGACGCAGATTTTTTTAAGACCCTCGCTGCGCAGCAAAACCCCGAGTACCTCTGGATAGGTTGTTCCGATAGCAGGGTGCCGGCCAATGAATTACTTGGATTGTTGCCGGGCGAACTGTTTGTACACCGGAATATTGCTAATGTGGTGGTGCATTCTGATCTGAATTGTCTTTCAGTATTGCAATTTGCGGTCGATGTACTTGGTGTCAAACACATCATTATTTGTGGTCACTATGGATGTTCAGGCGTCCATGCAGCGATGACAGGTGGTCGTGTTGGACTGGCCGACAATTGGCTGCGCCACGTTCAGGACGTTCATCAAAAATATGAGCGTTATATGGGTGAGACTTTGAATTTGAAACAGCGTGGCGAACGCTTATGTGAATTGAACGTCATTGAGCAGGTTGTCAACGTATGCAAAACGACCGTGATTCAAGACGCTTGGGAGCGTGGTCAACCCGTCACCGTGCACGGGTGGGTTTATGGCTTGCAAGATGGCTTACTGAGCGAATTAGGTATGACAGTCAGCTCTCCAGAAACGCTGGCTGGCCATGTTGAACGCAGCCTGTCTCGCTATTCTGCAATGGAATAACCAAGTGCGTGATCTAAATCACCATTGTCAATCACCTTGCGGTGTGAAATTGCTGACCTGCAAAATTAGTTGAGATTTAATAATGCGTTTTGATGGTCGAAAATATACCCCCATCCTCGCATCAACAGGGTTAAAAATGAATCGCATCCAGCCGAAAAAATTACTTTTATCCAAATGGACGGCAACGGACGTTGTTGCGAAGCAAAAGCATTTTATTGTTACCAAATTGATTCAAAAAGCTGATCCTGATCTGCCTATTGAGACGATAGAAATTGAAGCTGTTTTCAGCAAAGCGGTACGCCAGATTCCCTGGCGTGAATTGTGTGATGAGAGCCAATGGCAGCGAGGCTGGAAATGAGTATGGAGAGTTTGAATTCTTTTCCAAAACCTATGCGCGCTTTGGTGATCGGTTCTTCGGGTGGTATCGGTGCTGCGTTTGTGCGTGCTCTGCGGGCGAGTCCTGTGGAAATTCAGGTCGAGGAATTACACCGCCATTCTTTACCTTCGATTGATTTTTCAGATGAATCCAGCATACAAAATGCGGCGCAGAATATGGCCGCTAGTGGGCCTTTTCATTTGATTATTAACGCGACCGGTATTTTGCATAAGAGCGAACTTATGCCTGAAAAGAAGCTCTCTGATCTACAGTATGCACAGTTAAAAAGTGTGTTTGAGATTAATACGTTTGGACCAGCCTTAGTGATGCGCCATTTTGCCCCTTTGCTTGATAGCCAGCGTGGAGTGATGGTGATGTTATCTGCCAAGGTGGGAAGCATCGAAGACAATCGCCTGGGTGGATGGTATAGCTACCGCGCCTCAAAGGCAGCGCTAAATATGCTGGTCAAAACCGCTGCTATTGAACTCAAGCGCAGTCAAAAAAATGCCGTGTTGTTAGCGCTGCATCCTGGCACCGTACAGACAGATTTATCACAACCGTTTCGTGGCGGCAGTGCGGCACGTCATGCGGATGAGGCGGTGGCGGATATGCTCCATGTGATAAATCTTAAAATGCCTGAACACTCAGGGAATTTTTATACCTATGATGATCAACAGTTACCTTGGTAATTGATGAACAACACAGGTACAGGCTGCAAAATGCGCCGGCGCTAGCGTTTTACTTCACAGCACAGAAGGGCAGGGCAACCCGCTAACCTCGTTGATCAAACAAACGATCGACGGGGGGGAGTCTGCAAAGTCCTTGTTTATTGGTAATTTGTGACATACACGGCGATTTTTGACTTCAGTTCAACGCCGTCCTTAAGCCTTGTACGCGGGCGGTGGTAGCGTGTGCGTGTCAGGTTACGAGGCGATACCCAACCCCAGTTTCAGTAATGAAATGCTTAGGCTGCGCAGGTTCCCGCTCGAGCTTCTGCCGCAAATTAGCCATATAAATCCGCAAATAATGGCTGCTTTCAGAATGATTTGGTCCCCACACTTCTTTAAGCAATTGCTGATGCGTCATTACTTTACCGGCATTTCTTGCCAGGACTGTTAATAAGCGATATTCGAGAGGACTCAGGTGAATCGCTTCTTCGGCACGAGTCACAGTACGCAGTCCAAAATTGATGCTGACCTCACCAAATTGAAAAATGGAATCTGCTTGTGCATTACTCGGTTGACGACGACGTAGATGAGCGCGGATACGAGCGATCAGCTCTGCTGCGCCAAATGGTTTACTCAGATAATCATCCGCACCTGCATCAAGGGCGGCAACTTTTTCATGTTCTTGGGTACGCGCTGACAACACGATAATAGGTACTTCACTCCAGCTACGAACGTCACGTATCACCTCTAAGCCGTTGATATCGGGCAAGCCGAGATCGACGATGAGCAAATCAGGCTTACGGGTAGCACACGTGATCAAACCTTGCTTGCCGGTTTCACTTTCATACACCACCATGTCTTCGGCTTCCAGTGCGGCGGTGAGAAAGCGGCGGATTTGCTTTTCATCTTCAACCAGGACGATATGTATTTTGCTTTCGCTCATGTCAATTCCGACTCGATAATTGGTGGCATGTCAGGGGCAATGCCGATGGGTAGTGAAAATGTGAATTGGGCGCCGCCCTGATCCAGTGTTTCTCCCCATATTTTACCACCGTGGGCACCGACGATGGCTTCACAAATTGCGAGGCCTAACCCAACCCCGGGGCTGGCTGCTTCGACATCGCCACGGGTAAATTTTTCAAAAATGTTGATGCCGGTAGGCAGCCCCGGACCATTATCGCTGACCACCACCCATACGGCATCTTTGTGTTTGACGGCCGATAGTTCTATGGTTCCTGCGCCGTACTTTGCCGCATTTTCAAGCAAGTTACATAGCACCCGTTCGATCAATACTGCATCGAAAGAAAGCAATGGTAAATCCTTGGGAATATGCGTTTCGAGGTGATGATTGATCAAGCTATGACTGCAAGCGCGTAAGGCACTACCAACAACTTCTTCCAGTGGTTGCCATTGCAAATTGAGATTAATTTTGCCGGACTGCAATCTTGCCATATCTAACAGGTTCGCCACCAAGCCACTCATTCTGAGCGCTTCCTCATGAATCGCATGACTTAATTCGTGGCGCTTTTCCACGCTTAAATCACTCTGTTCATCGAGCGTGCTGGCTAATCCTACGATAGCCGTCAGCGGTGTGCGCAAATCATGTGAAATCGCGGAGAGTAGTGAGTTACGCAGGCGTTCGGCCTCCATATTAATTAAGGCATCTTGTGCTACATCGACATAATGAACACGTTCTAAAGCCAGCGCGATTTGTGAGGCAAAGGTATCGAGCAATTGCTGTTGTTCCGGCTGAAAAAGCTGTTGCTCATCATTTGGTGCGATAGCCAGTACACCCCGTGTGCGCATGGGCGCTTGCAAAGGGATATAAAGCACTGCATTCGATGGTAGTGTATTAGTACCTAGTCCGGCTTTTTGTGCGTTATCGTAGACCCATTGGGCGACGTCACTATCGAATTGTTGCAAGGTCGATTTTTCGTTGCCGCCAGAGACGGGAGGACGCACTTTTTCGTGGCTGTCCGGCAGTAAAATGGCAACCTTAGCTTGAAACACCGGGGCAACATGTTCCGTACTGATTTCGATAATTTGCTCTACCATTAAAGCACCAGAAAGGGCTTTAGTCATGGTGTAGAGCGCATCGGCACGGCGTTCGCGGTAGTGCGCGATACGTGCCTGAAAGCGCAGATTCGCCATCAAATTACTGATGATTAAAGATACCGCCAACATAATCGCAAACGTAAATAAATACTGGCTATCGCTGACGCTAAAAGAAAATCGTGGGGGTACGAAGAAAAAATCAAAACTCGCCACACTTAAAAAGGACGCAAGGACAGAAGCACCGCGACCAAAGCGAATTGCAATAAATACGACGGCCAGCAAATACAACATCACCACATTGGCCAGATCAAAAATCTGTGTCAAACCTGCGCTGATGAGCGTTGCGCCCATACAAACAACCGCTGTCCAGATGTAATCTGTTGTATTAGTTTTCTTTTCTTGTTCGGAGTTCAGATGACTGCTGTTAGAACCACCCCGAGACTTGTCAGCGTTGGCTTCCAGATCATGCCCCACCATGACAATATCAATATCCTTGGTGCGGTTTGCCAGCTCGTCAGCGAGACTATTTCGGCGCAATCGTTCCCATGCCGGACGTAAAGATTTACCGATGACGATTTTGGAGACATTGCGACTTTGTGCGTAACTCAACAGCAGTGTCGGCAAACTTTCGCCTGCCAGGGTTGTGGTCTCAGCGCCCAACTCTTGCGCGAGTTTGAGCGTTTTCAGAATCGCTTCGCGCTTGTCATTGCTGAGATTCTGAAGTTTTGGCGTTTCAACATAAACGGCGATCCAGTCAGCACGAAGGCTGGCAGCGAGACGCGCCGCACCGCGCACCAATTTGCTAGCGCTGTCGTCTGGTCCTATACATACCAGCAAACGTTCTTTCGCTTGCCATACCGTATTGATAGACTGGTCTGCGCGGTAATCGCGCATTTGGACGTCAACCTGATCAGCGGTGCGGCGTAATGCCAGTTCACGTAAGGCGATCAGATTCCCTTTGCGGAAAAAATTCTTTGCAGCCCGTTGGGCTTGTTGTTCCAGATAGACTTTGCCTTCTTTGAGGCGGCGTAGTAATTCATCCGGTGGCAGATCAACCAAGGTAATTTCGTCGGCTTGATCAAACACTTTGTCAGGCACCGTTTCCCACACCCGGATGCCGGTAATTTGTCCAACGACGTCATTGAGTGTTTCTAAATGCTGCACATTGACGGTGGTGTAGACGTTGATGCCGGCGGCGAGTAATTCTTCGATATCTTGCCAGCGTTTGGCATGACGTGATCCGGCGACATTGGAATGTGCTAACTCGTCCATCAATATCAGATCGGGATGACGCAGCAAAGCTTCGTCAATATCGAACTCGGACAGGAGACGATCTTTGTACTGAATTTTTTTAGGCGGTAAGACGTCGAGGTTTTGACTGATTTGCACAGTATCGTGTCGACCGTGTGTTTCGACGACACCAACTAAAACGTCAACGCCATTGGCTTTCTGTGCATGCGCTGCATTCAGCATCGCGTAGGTTTTGCCAACCCCGGCACAGGCACCGAAAAATATCTTCAGACGACCACGTTGTTGTCGCTGGTCATCGCGCTGGATTTTATCCAACAATGCATCTGGATCGGGGCGGGAGGTATTCATTGTTTTTATAGTGAAATCGCACGGCAAGACTACGCAAGACCGGGCTGGATTATTGTGCATGCCGAGTGCATGCACAATGTATTTCTCATTTCTAACAACTTAATGCAATTGATCAAGCGCCAGATTCAGTTCAAGTACATTTACGCGTGCTTCACCAAATAAGCCAAATTGCGGTTCTTTCGTGTTGCTTGCAATTAAATCACGGACTTGTTCCACTTTCAAGCCGCGTGCTTTTGCTACACGTTGCGCTTGATAAGTTGCTGCTGCTGGACTGATTTCAGGATCCAAGCCACTACCTGATGCGGTGACCAGATCAACAGGAATTGCTGCTTTGTTTTCTGGGTCTGCATCGTGCAATGCCTTGATGCGATCTTCGATGGCGGCTTTCAATGCTGGATTGGTTGGACCTTGGTTAGAACCGCCAGATGCAAGACCATTGTAAGCAAAAGTACCCGAACCGGATGGTCTGCCCCAGAAATTTTTTGGGTCAGAGAAATTTTGGCCAATTAATTTCGAGCCTACAATTTTTCCATTTTTTTCGATAATACTGCCATTCGCCTGATTGCTAAAAGCGACCTTGCCTACACCTGTTACCGCTAATGGATAAACGATGCCGGTCACTGCGGTCAATAAAACGAAGGAAGCGACTAAGGGACGTAAAATTTTCATGATGTGCTTTCGATTCTTTTCATTTTTATGTTCAGACCAGACCAAAAATGGTGAGGATGATATCGATCAATTTGATACCAATGAATGGCACGATCAAACCACCTAAACCATAGACCAGTAGGTTACGACGCAATAAAACATCAGCACCCAGGGCACGATATTTAACCCCTTTCAATGCCAATGGGATCAAGAACACGATGATCAACGCATTGAAAGTAACGGCCGACATGATCGCGCTTGCCGGGCTGCTCAAATGCATCAGATTTAATGCATTCAACTGTGGGTAAGTCGTGGCAAACATCGCAGGAATAATCGCGAAGTATTTAGCAACGTCATTGGCAATACTGAAGGTCGTCAAAGAACCGCGCGTCATCAGCATTTGCTTACCGATCTCAACGATTTCGATCAATTTGGTTGGGTTAGAATCCAGATCGACCATGTTACCGGCTTCTTTCGCTGCCTGAGTACCGCTGTTCATTGCTACCGCGACGTCAGCTTGTGCTAGCGCTGGGGCATCGTTGGTACCGTCACCCGTCATCGCCACCAACTTGCCTTCGGCCTGATGGGAACGGATTAATTTCAATTTATCTTCTGGTGTTGCTTCCGCCAGGAAATCATCCACGCCTGCTTCTGCCGCGATGGCAGCAGCTGTTAAGCGATTGTCGCCGGTGATCATAATGGTTTTGATACCCATTTTGCGCAACTCGGCAAACCGTTCCTTGATGCCACCTTTGACGATATCTTTGAGCTCAATCACACCCATCACGCGCTGGTCATCGATCACTACCAGTGGTGTACTACCCTGACGAGAAACCTGTTCTACGGTATCGATCACTGATTGTGGGAAGCTGTTGCCCATTTCAGTAAAATATTTACGTGTTGCGTCGACCGAGCCTTTGCGGATTTTACGCACCACACCAGCTTGCGTCAGATCCACACCACTCATACGGGTTTGTGCCGTAAAGGGGATGAATTCTGCACCTAGTGCTTGAATATCACGTTCACGCAATTGGAATTTTTGCTTCGCAAGAATAACGATACTACGACCTTCTGGTGTTTCATCTGCCAGCGAAGACAATTGTGCTGCATCTGCCAATTGTTCTTCAGTGACGCCTGGGGCAGGGTAGAACGTGGACGCCTGACGATTACCCAAAGTAATCGTACCGGTTTTATCCAGCAACAAAACGTCAACGTCACCAGCTGCTTCCACCGCACGACCAGAAGTAGCAATCACGTTGGCTTGCATCATACGGCTCATACCCGCCACACCAATCGCTGACAACAAGCCGCCAATGGTCGTTGGGATCAAGCACACCAGTAATGCGACCAATACGGTGATGGTCACTGGTGTACCAGCACCGGAAGCTTCCACACTGAATTGGGAGAATGGCAGCAATGTGACAGTCGCTAACAGGAATACGATAGTCAATGCCACTAACAAGATCGTCAAGGCGATTTCATTGGGTGTTTTTTGACGTTTCGCACCCTCGACCATGGCGATCATACGATCCAGGAATGCTTCACCTGGATTGACAGTCACACGTACGATGATCCAGTCAGACAATACACGGGTACCGCCAGTAACTGCACTGAAGTCACCGCCGGATTCGCGGATGACGGGTGCAGATTCACCGGTAATCGCGGATTCATCGACAGAAGCAACACCTTCAATGACTTCACCGTCAGCGGGTACGACGTCATTGGCTTCGATCAAAATGATATCGCCTTTGCGCAAGGTAGATCCGCTGACTAACATTTGTGATGCATTGCGTTTTGCGTTCGTTAATTTTTTTGCGCGTACATCCTGTTTTGCACCACGCAGAGATTCTGCCTGGGCTTTACTGCGTCCTTCTGCGAGTGCTTCTGCAAAATTGGCAAAGAGGACGGTAAACCACAGCCACAAACTAACTGCAAGAATGAAACCTGCTGGTGCTTCGCCCTTGCTGACGTAGGCTTGAACGGTCAATGCGGAGGTCAGAATACTACCCACATACACCACAAACATGACCGGATTTTTCATCTGGATTTGTGGTTGCAATTTGCGGAAAGCATCGACAATCGCTGGTTTTACTATGCTGGAATTCAGCAACGATAATTCGACTTTATGGCTCATTTTCTTCTTTCTTTTATTGGGCGATCATGGTCAGGTGTTCAACGATAGGACCGAGCGCCAATGCAGGGATGTAGGTCAATGCACCCACAATAACCACTGTACCGAGCAGCAGAGCGACAAACAGCGGGCCATGCGTAGGCAAGGTACCAGCAGTCGCTGCCAGACGTTTTTTACGTGCCATCGCACCGGCAACTGCCAGAATAGGAATGATGATGAAGAAACGACCAAACCACATTGCAATTGCTAACATCGTGTTATAGAACGGTGTGTTTGCATTCAAACCTGCAAACGCGCTGCCGTTGTTATTGGCTGCAGAGACGAACGCATACAAAATTTCTGTGAAGCCATGCGCACCAGGATTAGATATACCTGCTTTACCATCGGCAACCGTGACCGAGATCGCCGTACCAACCAGTACCAACAAGGGGCCGATCAGGATAGTGATGGCGATCATTTTCATTTCAAATGCTTCGATTTTCTTGCCCAGATATTCTGGCGTACGACCAATCATCAAGCCCGCAATAAACACTGCCATGATCGCGAAAATCAACATGCCGTACATACCTGCACCGACACCACCAAACACCACTTCACCCAGCTTCATCAATACCAGGGGTACCATGCCGCCGATCGGTGTAAATGAATCATGCATAGAGTTCACGGCGCCGCAGGATGCTGCTGTGGTAATTGTTGCGAACAAACCAGAAGCGGCGATGCCGAAACGAGTTTCTTTCCCTTCCATATTGCCGCCAGCCTGAGACATTGCCGGCGCACTGTTCATCGCCTGATCGAGACCTAAGCTTGCAAACATTGGATTACCTTGTTGTTCAGCGACGATAGCGATACTGGCAAACGTCACAAACAAGATAGCCATTACGGAGAAGATTGCCCAACCCTGACGTTTATCACCGACCATCTTACCGAACGTGATACATAATGCTGCCGGGATCAAGAAAATCGCGATCATTTGCAAGAAGTTCGAAAACGGCGTCGGGTTTTCGTAAGGATGTGCAGAGTTTGCGTTAAAGAAACCACCACCATTGGTACCGACCATTTTGATCGCTTCTTGTGAAGCGACCGGACCCATAGGCAAAGTTTGTGTCGTCGTGCTTTGTGCTTCCATGGCTGGTTTGCCGGCTGCATCATTGATAGCTACGCCAGCAGCGTCGACTTTAGGAATCGTGTAGTCCAGCTTTTCAACTAATTGCGCGGTTTTGTAGGCGTCAAAGTTTTGGATCACGCCTTGGCTCAAAAAGCCAACAGCAAATACAAACGACAGCGGAACCAGAATGTACAAAGTGCTGCGTGTCAGATCGACCCAAAAGTTACCGATGCTTTGTACGGTGTGACGTGCAAAACCACGAATCAACGCAACTGCGACGGCCAGACCTGTCGCAGCGGAGAAAAAGTTTTGTACGCTTAAACCCGTCATTTGCGTTAAATAGCTCATGGTGGTTTCTGGCGTATAACTTTGCCAGTTGGTATTGGTGACAAAACTAATCGCTGTATTGAACGAGGAGTCCGTACCAACGCCTGGCAATGCTTGTGGATTCAAAGGCAAAACCAGTTGCAGGCGCTGTAATGCATAAACAACGAGCACACCCAGAACGTTAAATGCCATTAAGGTAATGGCATAGTGTTTCCAGGACATCTCTTCAGCAGCATCAACCCCAAAAATTTTGTAGAAGAATTTTTCTACAGGTTGCAACAACCATGAAAGGGCATTTTTTTCGCCGCTCATGACTTTATTGATATACAGACCCAAAGGCACGGCCAGTGCTGTCAGTACCACCATAGACAGTGCGATTTGGAAAAAGGCGGAGTGATTCATCAGAATGCCTCCGGTTTCAACAGGGCGTAGACCAGATAAACCAACAATAAAGCGGAAGCCACCGCTGCGATAATTTGAAACAGGCTCATAAGCCGCCTCCAAGATGGCTGCAACCCTTGATCAGGGCGAACGTACAGACCGCAAACAGCAGTATGTATCCCAAGTAAATGAATTCCATATGACCTCCAGTGAATTTCTTTGATGACAGGAGACACAATAGGGAAAAAGGGATAAAGATGTCGTATAGCTTGATTGGTGCGGTGTAAAAATTGTGTAAACGTGGCTGACCACCGCTGACCGCCTTTTACAAACAGCACTAAATCCTATTTTTTTGGCGAAGAAATTCATGCGCGCAAAAACAATCGAGGTCAAGCGTGTCAAAAATGACGAAGGTGCTAAAAGCCCCCCAATATCTGAGAAATCGAAATTTAGATCCTCAAAAAACGCTTTTTAATCCTCAAAATACGCTGTTGGTCGGAAACTGGCCTGATCGTTGATTGAAATTATCTATGATTCACTCGTCATTCAACGACGCGGGTTGAAACTGCTCAGGGATGACAAGCTGTTGAAATCAAATTTTTTGATTTGCGGTTTTTCATTAACAGAATTCGTTATTTTTTAGCAGAGAAAAGGAAATCATCATGTCGAAATTAATTCCCCTCGTTACAGCAGTGTTGGCCTTAACATTGACACAGAACGCCGCTTTTGCAGCCGATGCCGTGCCGACACCTGAGGCAATGCAAACGATAGAATTACCAGCGCATGCGTTGCAAATGGATATTGAAACGAGGAGTAAATTCGTTGGTGTTTATGAGCTTTCTACTGGCGAGAAACTCAAAATCGTCAAGCGTGGTCAATTAATGTACGCGAGTCTGGACAGCGATGATGTATTACGTCGCGTCGTCGTTGCAGGTAAAAATACGTTTGTCTCAGAAGACAAAAAACTTAAAATTCATCTTGAACGCAATGCAAACGATGATGTGAGTGGTGAAGTGTTGATTGCACGTAGTGCGAATAGTTTGCCGGTACTGGCGAGCGTACACTAATCGCTTCAAAGCGAATCGGTCGCGTTGTCATCAAGCATAGAAAAAATTAAATAATAGAAGCTGGAGGGAGAAAATTATTTCTCCTTCCAGCTTCAATTTTTCTCAATTTCAGCGCTATTTCAGCACTAATTTAGAACTAATTTAGAACTAATTTAGAACGTTTTTGTAGCAATCAGCACCGCGCTATTTTTGCCCAAAAATTTGCCGTTCGCAGGGGAAGCGTAGAACGTTTGATTTGCATTGGTGCCCACCGCTGCGAGGCTGACAACGATGTCGCCGAATTCTTTAAATTCTTTGCTGATGCCGACTTTGTAATCAGTGTAAGTGGCTTGGCTAGAATTGAACCCATTCACCTTTTGATAGCCGACATGCAGGTTCAACGTCAGACCTTCGCTGATTTCGATATTGGCACCAGCATCCAGATAGCCACTGTTTTTGCTATCAACGATACCGAATAATGGCGTCACAGCGTGTGAATACTTAATATACGCTGGACCATAACCGAGTTGGCCATAGAGTTCTAACGTGTTGGCATCCTTTAATCCGGCATTGGTCAAATTATTGTTGACGTAGACATAGGCCAGTACGCCAATATCGTAAGAAATGTCTTTCGTTACTTCGCCTTTTTTGCCAGCGTAGATATCCCATTCTGCGGGCGTGCTTCCTGCGCCTGGGGTATCAGAAATCCACTTGATGGTCGATAACCAGGTACCAGCGTATAAACCCGTTGGATTGTTTGTATAGTCTGCGCCGCCTTGTAATGCTGGATTTAAACGAGTCTGGGAAATGCCGCGATAGCGATAATCGCTCGCAAGGCTGGCATTGAAGCTGACTTCATTGTCCGGTTTCGCTTCTTCTGCAAATGCAGCACCAGAGGAAACTAGTGTGGCGATGATGCTTAACATCAGGATATTTTTCTTCATGTGATCTTCCTTTTTATCGTCACCGAGATGGCGACTTGATAGTGGTTAGAATAACGGTGAAGGTATAAAAATGGTGCAAAGATAGTCTAGGCGAATGTATAGATGCCGTAAACCTACATTTGTAATTTTTATATTATTGTGCATGTGGGTAGTTAAAAAAGCATCAAATCAACATTAATTTAACGTCAATTCAACATTAGTTGAGCTTAGTTCGAGCTTAGTTCGACTTTAGTTCGATATTAAATCGACCTTAATTCGATATTAATTCGATATTAATTCGATATCAAATCAATCTCAGATCAATCGATTCAGAGTTTGAATTATCGATCAGCATACGTGGGTACTTGGCATTGCTGCCCCGTGTTCATGGGAGGAGTGTTGTCATAGATACCAGGCTTAGCAAAAAGTCCTGGTATCTATGTTAGGTGGGAGCGATCTTAATTGATCGTTTAAAAACAGTGTTCTGGCGCCGGGAAAGTTTGATCCTTTACCGCTGCCACGTAAGCAGATACGGCTGCATCGATCGTGGTTTGCCCTTCCATGAAATTTTTCACAAAACGTGCTTTTCGTCCCGGAAATACACCGAGCAGATCATGCATCACCAAGACTTGGCCAGAACAGTCAACACCGGCGCCGATGCCGATCGTTGGAATATCTAGAGAGGCCGTCACTTCTTTGCCTAAACTTGCGGGAATCGCTTCGAGTACCAGCAGACTGGCTCCCGCCGCTTGCACTGCCAGGGCTTCTAATTTGAGAATATCGGCAGCTGCTGATGTTTTTCCCTGTACCTTATAGCCACCTAATAAATTGACCGATTGTGGCGTCAGACCCAGATGTGCGCAGACCGGAATTGCGCGCTCCGTGAGAAATTTAATCGTCGGTGCGAGCCAGTTACCCCCTTCAAGTTTCACCATATGCGCACCAGCTTGCACTAGCTGAACCGCATTTTGAAACGCGGATTCGGGTGTTGCATAACTACCAAAAGGCATATCGGCGACGATCAACGCCTTCTTATTTCCACGCGCCACGGCGGCTGTGTGATACGCAATGTCGGCAACTGTGACTGGCAACGTCGATTCGTGACCCTGGCAGACCATACCTAACGAATCACCAATCAATAAAATTTCAACACCACAACGATCCATTAATGCTGCAAAACTTGCGTCATAGCAAGTCAGCATTGCAATTTTTTCGCCGTTCGCGCGCATGGTTTGCAAGCCAGGGACACTGACAGCCTTACGGTCTTGTAAATATTCAGCCATTCTTTTCTCCAAAGATAATGCTGCCATTCGATTTTTTTGACAGCTGGTTTTGGTCTCCGCCATTACCTGCGATTCGGTTTTTGTTCTTGCTTGCTCATTCGTATGTTGGCGACGACCTGATGAAAGCTAGTCTAACCCAAATCTGATCGTCGCTTGCTTTGAACCTTATTTGAAGCTATTTTTTGATCTTGATCTTGATCTTGATCTTGATCTTGATCTTGATCTTGCTTTTGCTTTTGCTTTTTTGTATTTTTATTTGAAATAGGGGGAGTATATTCAAAAAATGCCCTATTTATCCTTGCGTTGTCTGGTTAAATAAAATTACTCGGGGGTGTATTCTTACGTCTCGGGTAATTCAAAAATCACTTGATCATTCACATTGGCTATTAACGCATCTGCTTTACCGACGCCAGGAATGTTGATATCCGGGGCAATTTGTACAAGAGGGAGCAACACAAATGCGCGTTCAACCATACGCGGATGGGGCACGATCAGCGTTGCAGTCGAAATTTCTTCATCACCAAATAACAAGACGTCCAGATCTAGCGTTCTTGGTGCATTTCGATAAGGCCGCTCGCGGCCGAATGCGAGCTCAATCTCTTGCAGCGAAGAGAGCAACGTTTGCGCATCTAAGCTGGTTTGTAGCTGCACGACTGCATTGACATAGTCATCACCACTCGAGTCGATGGGGGCACTGCTAAATAAGGATGAAGCAATAACGTTGCTGCAGCCATCCATCGTTGCCAGGCGTTTGATGGCTTGGCGTACTGTGTCGCGCGCATTGCCCAGATTGGCACCTATGCCGATGGTGGCCAGGGTCATTCTTCAGCTTTCGCTTTCGGACTGCGACGACGAGGTTTACGTTTTTTTACTGCTGATGCACCGCTTGTTTTAGGCTTGCTATTAATTAATTGTTCGCGTTGTTCAGCTTCACCATGTATGAAGCCAGTCCACCATTCGCCAATTTCAGCATCAATTTCACCGCTGGCACAACGTAGCAACAAAAAGTCGTAGCCAGCGCGCAGGCGTTGATGTTCCAGTACTTTATAAGGTGTCTTGCCGATGCGTTTTTCGAAACGTGGTTGCATTGCCCAGATGTCACGCATATCAGCGCCGATTTTGCGTTGAATCGCTAATGCATCCGTTTGCGCATTTAAGACGTCGTCGGCTGCCAGATGCAGCGCCGGAATCGGGAATTCTCCTGCCGCTTTATAGGCGTCCCATTTTTCAACGACTTGGTGCCAAAGTAGAGAGGCAAATAGAAAACTCGGTGAAACAGGTTTTCCTTGCTGTACGCGTTCGTCTGTATTGGCGAGTGCGAGGGTAACAAATTTTTCGCCTAAGGGTTGCTCCATCACGACGTCGAGCAAAGGCATTAATCCGTGATGTAAGCCTTCTTTACGCAATTGCTGCAAACAGGCCATCGCATGTCCGCTGGTCAGCAATTTCAACATTTCATCAAAGACGCGGGCAGCCGGGACATTGTTGATTAATGGTGCCATGACGGCGATCGGTGCTCTGGTTGCCGTGTCGATTTCGAACTGTAGTTTTGCTGCAAAGCGCACAACCCGTAGCATACGTACAGGGTCTTCGCGATAACGTGCTTCAGGTACACCAATAATGCGCAAAGTTTTTTTGCGAATATCTTTAATGCCACCGTGGTAATCGAGTACCGTTTGTGCTGCAGGATCGTAATACATTGCATTGATCGTGAAATCACGTCGCGCTGCATCTTCATGCTGTTCACCGAAGGTATTATCACGCAACACGCGGCCGTGTTCATCCTTCGGCGCACCATCATTAGACGGGCCACGGAAAGTTGTCACTTCCAGCAAGTCTTGCCCAAACATAACGTGCACAATTTGAAACCGACGCCCGATAATAAAAGCTCGGCGGAATAGGCGCTTAACTTGTTCTGGCGTCGCGTTGGTTGCGATATCAAAATCTTTCGGTTTCACGCCTGTCAGTAAATCGCGTACGGCGCCACCAACGATGAATGCTTTAAAACCATTTTCTTGCAAAGTTTGCGTGACACGGATCGCATTTGCCGACACTAATTTGGGATTGATGCCGTGCTCTTTTGCGGTCAGCATGGTTGGCTTAGGGTTGGCTTTGCCAGACTCTGCTGAGTTTTTAACGCCGAGTATTTTGCGGATAAATTTCTTAATCATTGCTTGCGAATTATTGCTGATCGAACAGGTTAATTTGTGGCCATCCGCGCGTCAGTGCATGGGCACTCAGTTTTGCGTTTGGATTAGTGGCAACCGGGTGTGTCACAACTTCGAGTAAAGGAATATCGTTGTGCGAGTCGCTGTAGAAATAGCTTTGACCAAAATCACTCAGTTGTTGATCACGACGTTGCAACCAATCATGCAAATGAATGACTTTACCGACGCCCGAGGTCGGGACGCCAAGTAATTTGCCGGTGATATTGTTGCTTGTATCGACGTCGGGTTCGGCGGCTAATAAGTGCTCAACACCGAGTGCCGCAGCGATTGGCGCAGTGACAAAACGATTCGTTGCCGTGATGATGGCGATCAAATTGTCTTGGTCTTGATGTTTCTTTAAAAGATCAAACGCGGCCGGCAGTAATGCAGGTTGTATCACCTCATGCATAAATTGTGCATGGTACTCATCCAGTTGTGAGCGTTTAAATTGCGCCAGCGTTCCTAGTGCAAATTCCAGATATTCAACCGGATCCAAAGTACCTGCTTGATACTGAGCGAAAAAATCCGCGTTGCGACGAGCAAATTCGTCTGCATTGACTGCACCAATCCGGCAGAGGAACTGTCCCCATTCGTAATCTGAATCGATAGGAATCAGCGTGTGGTCGAGATCAAATAAAGCTAATTGACGCATAAAGGGGCTGGGTAAGTAGTCTATATAGGTTGTTTGTCACAATTGTTGCTGTAGCATGAGTTCACGCAGCAATGGCAGCGTGATCGGGCGCTTTGTCACCAGAGAATAATGGTCTAATTGATCCAGCATATCTGACAAAGAGCTCATATCGCGTTGATAATGTGTGATCAGGTAGGGTAACACGCCAGCCGACAATTGAATCCCCCTGGCATGCGCTGCACGTTCCAAAGCATCAATTTTATCTTCGTCGGTCAGACCATGCAGCTGGTAAATCAAACCCCAGCCAAAACGTGTCCTAAGATCGTCTCTGACATTCAGAATCATCGGCGGGTGATTGCCGGTTGCCACTAAAAAACCGCCATTGGCGCGTGCTTCGTTGAATAAATTGAACGCCGCGATTTGGTTTAATGGTGACAGTGAGTCGCAGTCGTCCAACAAATACAAACTCACTGCTTCACTGAAGTCAAACGCACTTTCCGGTGCATTGGCCGGGATATAACGTGATTCGCTGTGATCGGCGAGGGCGTGCAGTAAATGCGTTTTGCCGGCTCCAGCTTCACCCCAGATATACACAGACCGTTCGCCATACTGACTGGCAATACGCTGTGAAAATAATCCTAACAATTGTGCCAGCTCGGCATTTTGACCAACCACAAAGGTCGTCAGCGATGGCAATTTTTGCGCATCCAGATCTAAAAGTAATTGCCTCATGACTGTCGGTAAAAAGGACTATTAAAATACGAGGCACGCAGGTGTTTAATGGCAACGGAAACGACTGCTGAAGCCGGCAGTGCTACCAGAATACCGATAAACCCGAACAACTGACCAAATGCCATTAACGCAAAAATCACAGTCAGTGGGTGTAAACCGATACGTTCGCCAACCAGTCGCGGCGTCAGAAAAAATGACTCTAGCGTTTGACCAATCCCATAAATGATGGCAACCGCAACTAAACCATGCGCGCCGTCGAATTGAAGAACCGCACCAATGAGAGCCAAAATCAGACCCAGACCAAAGCCCAGGTACGGAATAAATACTAAAAATCCGGTAATAATCCCGACCGGCAACGCCAGATCAAAGCGGGCAATACTTAATGCCACAGAGTAATAAATGGCCAGGGCAAGCATCACCAGCAATTGTCCGCGTAAATATTGCGCGAGAATTTCGTCGACTTCTTGTAGTGACGCACTTGCGCGATGTGACCAGCGACGAGGAATAAACTGCGCTGAACGTTCAATCAATGCATGCCAATCGAGCAACAAATAAAATAAAACGATGGGAATTAACAACAAATTAGCAATCATTCCAAGAACCGCCGTGCCACCAACTCGAACCGACGACAGGATAGCCTTGCCGATGACTTCGCCGCTGCCGGCCAGTTGATCTGTTAATAAAGACTTAACTCCGGCACTGTCCAACTTAACGTTATAGCCATATTCAGCGAGTTTTGGTCCGATAAATTGGTCAAATTTGTCTAGAAATTGCGGAATCTCATCCTGAAGTTGCGGTATTTCTCGCTTCAAAATTGGTACGATCACGAAAATTAAGGCCAGAACCACTGTGATCAATATCACGATCAACAGGGTCGCAGCAACAGAGCGAGGCAGCCGTAACCGTCCCAATCTGAGCGCACAAAGCCGATCCACCCACGGATTGAGTACATAAGCGAGTGTCGCTGACACAATAAACGGCATCAGCACAGGACCCAGCATCGCAAATAAGATCAAGAAGGCGCATCCTGTCGCCAGCCACAGCAGGGTTTGTTTTTGCTCGTTTGTAAATGAGAGTGACATGGTCAGGGGGCGTTGTTGTTAGAAATGGCGTTGTTAAAAATAAATTTATCGGTATCAATCATTGCCTGTTTGTAATGTCTTGTCCAAATATAGGTCAAGCGGCGGGCATTTTGTTAAAATAGCGCTTTTGCCGGAGTTTTCTGGCAATTCCTCTATTTTACCGCCTCAAGCCCCTACTGACGACTATCATGAGCACTCCTACCCCTGTTTCTCTCTCTTACGCCGACGCTGGTGTCGATATGGTTGCTGGCGACGCCCTCGTCGATGCCATCAAACCTTTTGCTAAACGTACCATGCGCGAAGGCGTAATGGCCGGTATTGGCGGCTTCGGCGCGATGTTCGAAGTCAGCAAAAAATACAAAGAACCAGTGCTGGTCTCTGGTACAGATGGTGTCGGTACAAAGCTGAAACTGGCTTTTCATCTGAATAAGCACGACACAGTCGGTATCGATCTCGTGGCGATGAGTGTGAATGATATTCTGGTACAAGGTGCAGAACCTTTGTTCTTCCTGGATTATTTTGCCTGCGGTAAGCTCGATGTGGCGACAGCAACAGACGTGATCAAAGGCGTTGCCGCTGGCTGCGAACAAGCTGGTTGCGCGCTGATCGGTGGTGAAACTGCTGAAATGCCTTCTATGTATCCAGATGGCGAATACGATTTGGCTGGATTTGCTGTTGGCGCCGTAGAAAAATCTAAAATCATCGATGGTAGCAAAATCAAACCAGGCGACGTCATCCTCGGTTTAGCTTCCTCAGGTATTCACTCCAACGGCTTCTCTCTGGTACGTAAGATCATTGAAGTCGCGAAACCAGACTTGAACGCCGATTTCCATGGCCGTACATTGGGCGACGCTCTGATGGCACCAACCCGCATCTACGTGAAGCCATTGCTGGCGCTGATGGAAGCTATCGAAGTCAAAGGCATGGCGCACATCACTGGCGGCGGTCTTGTTGAAAATGTACCTCGCGTCTTGGGCGACACATTAACTGCCGTCTTGCACAAAGATGGTTGGGTCATGCCACCGCTATTCACCTGGTTGCAACAGCACGGCGGCGTTGCTGACGCAGAAATGCACCGTGTATTCAATTGCGGTATCGGTATGGTCGTGATCGTTTCTGCAGAAAACGCAGACGCTGCGATCGCTCATCTGGCAGCTTCGGGTGAAACACTTTCACGTATCGGTGAAATCCGTGCACGTGAAGGTAATGAGCATCCAACAATCGTTGTTTAAGCAATCTGAAGGACGCGTGGATATTGCGTGGAAAGAGGTATCCAACTCAATTCAATGTAATCCTTATTGAACATTTTTGTGATATTTTTGCGTCCTTTTTAATAACTTTGTCCTACTCGTGCCGTCACTGCGTGTCGGTACAATTGGTGCGTCACGTAAAACGGGAAAAGTATCTCAACGCACTGCGCGCAGATAAAGATACTTTCTAATCCGTTTTCCGTGAAGCTCAACATGCTTGCTCTTAAACGGGCAAGGGTAAAAGCAGGATTAATGCATTAATCGCAATCTCAATCCCACCGTCGACCTCAAAAACGATGACGTAAGCCAACGGTAAATTGTTTATTACCGGTGCCAGCTTCCTCGCTATTACCTTCCGTATACGCCGCACCATTTTTATTCCTGATAATGGCATACGATGTGTACACGTCGGTTCGTTTCGAAAAGGCAAACATATAAGCTAATGCATATTGCTGTGCGTCTTGAGCCAGACTAGTTTTGTCGTCTTTACGGATATACGTAGCCACTACCGTTTGCATCCCAAACGGTACTGAAACTCCTAAATGCAGATCTCTGCTATCCGTCGATGCTGTCGGGGCGATGCCACCGAAACTCGCTGCTGCATTGTTCAAGCTGGCGCTGTTTAAGCCTTTATCAATCGCATAGCCAAAGTAAGTCTTCGCAATACCAAAGTCATAGTTCGCCGCAAACAATACATTGCGTGCTTTGCTGGTGTTTTGAATACTTGCGCTGTCGTTATTTTTATTATGATAAGCAATGCGCAGATTTAACGGGCCTTCACTATATCCAAACGAGCCACCGATCGCACGTCCCGCATTGACGTCGCCTACTACTTCACCTGCTACGTACATCAGATCAGCATTAAAGCCATTGACTTTGTTACTGCGCACCAGGATGGAATTGCCAGCGCGGAAACCAGTTGCCGCCATCAGATTGTTTGATCGTGCAATACCGTTGCGTAACGGGTCGACAATGGTATTGAGGGTCGTGAAGTAAGGCGTGTCTTGCAAGCCGGCAGACACGGTGCCAAGTGAATTGCTCAAACCAACAATCGACGTGCGTCCGAACAAAGTGCTGTTTTGAGTGGAACCGCCAGTGTCGGCATGAATGCCTCCTTCTAAAACAAAGTACGCGGATAAGCCATTGCCCAGATCTTCGGTGCCACGAAAACCCCAGCGACTTTGGGTTGCCATGCCGCTGGTGACACGCAAAGCATTGCCGTTGATACCGCCCTGATCATAAGACATGCCGATATCCATGACGCCATATATGGTGACGGTACTTTGCGCCTGAGCGGATGCTTGCATCAAGCAGAAACAAGCGGCTAAGGTAGTTGTGAGGGTGAGTTTTTTCATACGAGGTCTCTCTTTTTTATAAGGGAAAAGGGCGCAGAGATCCCTTATCTCTGCGAGACTTTTCTTTGAACATAGGGTTGTCAGTGCGGTGGCCTTCGATGCTACCGCTGTGGATCAGAACGACACTGTAGTGATGGGTTGAGAATGATTATTTCGGATCGCTGATGGCTTCGATTTTTCCCATAACGAAGACAAACGACACAATACCAATCGCCAGAATCACGCCTGCGACAAAAAACGCATTGATGAAGGAATTTGTGGCGCCAACGATATAGCCAGTCACGATTGGCGCCGCCGCACCCATGAGGTTATTGACAAAATTCATGATGCCGCCGATGGTGCCCGCACCGCCTTTCGGTGCAATGAGCGAAGGTAAAGACCAACCTACCGGTGCCGCTGATGCCAATCCACCGAGTGCAATTGAAATCCAGAAAATTGCCCATACGGGATCAACCGTTTGTGTGGCGCCAAACACGGCAAGGCCAAATAACATACCAGTGACCAAAACACTTTTGCGGACTTTGGATTCGTTATGACCACGTGCAATCAGATGGTCGATTAACCAGCCGCCGACAAATAAATCGGTGATAGTGGCTACGACCCAGGGGATCGCCGCATAACCCGCGGATTTCAGAATGCTCATGTGCATTGTTTGCACGAGGTAACCTGGCAACCAGGTCAGGAACAGATAAAAGGAATAACCGTATGCAGCAAAGCCTATCGTTAAACCCCATACTTTGCGTTGTTTGAGCAGATAAGCCAGCATATTCACCGCACCGCTTTCAGCTTTGCCTTCTGCTGCTGCGCCGCCTTGTTGAATGTAGTTTAATTCAATAGCAGTCAATTTTTTATCCGCAGTAGGATCACGGTAAAAAGTCAGGAACGCAAAAAAGTAGATAAAACTTAATGCGGCCGTCAGACCAAAACCCCAACGCCAGCCGAAGCTAACAACCGTCACTGCAACCAGTGGCACACCGATCACATTGGAAAACTTTGCAGCAGCATCAAAGATTGCCGTTGCTAGCCCACGTTCACTGCGCGGGAACCAGTAACCTGTCGCTTTGGCGCTGACAGGAAATGCCGGTGCTTCAGCAATTCCGAGGAGTACCCGGGCAAAAAATATTCCGGCAAAGCCACTGGAAAACGCCGTAATCGTTGATGCCACACCCCAGAGAAATGCGCCCCAACGGCCGACCTTGGTTGGTCCAAAGCGATCGATCACCATGCCGACAGGGATTTGTAAAACCGCATAAGACCAAGCGAATGCACTAAAAAGCAAGCCCATCTCAAAACCAGTCAGTTTGAATAAATCTTGAATCTGTGGCGCTGCAACTGAAAGACCGATGCGGTCGATATAATTGATCAGTACACCGACCCCTAGTAAGGCACCTATTCCCCAGCGGCGGCGTGGAATTTTTTGTTGAGTTTGAGAATTCATTGTTGTCCCTTGATAAAAATGTTTTTTGTTTTTTTAGTATCGACTTGGTGCATGCGTGTACTTTGTCGAATGGCTGATTTAGCTGGTCATTGACGTACCGTTGTCGACACAATCTGTGTGATTAATACGTCTGGTGTTTGAGAAATATCGAGACAAATACCTGCCTCATCCGCTTGCAAGACTTGTAAATCTGCTAGCTGACTGTCCAGTAACGAGACGGGCATGAAATGGTCGTTCCGTGCTTGCATCCTCTTTGCGATCAAATTACGGTCACCGTGTAAATGTATAAAACGAAGACTTGCGTCAGCAGTGCGTAGAAGATCGCGATACGCACGTTTGAGCGCGGAACACGACAGCACTAATCCCTTACCTTGTTCGCGTGCATCAGAAATAATTTTGCTCAGCTGCAACAGCCAATCTGAGCGATCACTATCTGTTAATGGAATGCCATCACGCATTTTCTGAATATTCGATGACGAATGGTATTGGTCTCCCTCAACAAATTGCACATTGAGTCGATGTGCCAGGCTTTGTCCAATGTCGGTCTTACCGCATCCAGACACGCCCATCACTACCCACCGTACATCGTTCGCATCAGAAGAAATTGTCTGATCCAGCATTGAATTCATCGTGTTTGTCCAAAAAGTGAGGTTTTGCAGTTAAAATGTTAGCGCTAACATTCGAACTCAAGTTTAATGATGTGGTTTTATTTGTAAAGAAGAAGATGTGCTGCGACGCAGCATTCAGACCGTCGATTGTTAACCTTTTACGAGGGGAGTGTTGCCGTACAAAGGCACCTTAGAACTTTTTGTTTTTGTGGTTTTTCAGGCACTCTCTCTGGCCATCAGAGTAAATCCGAGGTCGATTTTGGATTGTGTTACCGGTTCATTGTGGATCAGTGCGCGGAGCAATTTCGCCGCTTCGAAGCCAACACGATAGCGTGGTGTGCTAATCGTAGTGACGGAGGGTTTCATCCACGCTGATGCAGGAAGATCGTTGAACCCCGCAATCGCCATTTGCTCTGGCACGGCGATGCCACGCCGCTGACATTGATAAATTGCCCCATGCGCCAGGTCGTCGTTGCAGCAAAATATCGCATCGCAATCTGGCGTCGCTGCCAGAATTCGCCCTAATAATTCAGCGCCAAGTGCAATGGTGGACGGATCGCTTACCATGACTTCAAGTTGATGATCGTAGAGTGTCGATTCATGCATCGCTTTGCGATATCCTTCTGCGCGTTTGAGTGTACGTTCATCCAGCTGTGCGCCCATGAACGCAATACGCCGATGCCCTTTATAAATGAGATAGCGGGTCATCGTATAAGCAGCTTGAAATTGAGAAAAGCCGACGGATATTTGTTGCTTTTTCTCTGCCAGATCCATCATTGAAACGATGGGAACCTGCGAAGTCTTTAAGATTTGTTCGACACGTGGGCTATGGCTTAATCCTGAAAGCAAAATGCCATCTGGATTCGATTGCATATAGATGCTGAGCAGCTTTTCTTCTTCGGCATCGGAATAGCGGGTGTTACCGATCAAGATTTGATAGTGGTCGGTATCTAAGGCATCCTGAATGCCCGCCAATACTTCCGTAAATACCGCATTCGATAAGGAGGGTACCAATACCACGATCACATTTGAGTGCGCGGAAGCGAGGGCGCGAGCAGCACGGTTAGGGACATAGCCCAATTCGCTGACGGCTAATTCAACGCGTTGACGCAAACTTTCAGAAACCATTTCTGGCTGATTGATGGCGCGTGATGCTGTCATGCTGGCAACACCCGCTTTAGCGGCGACATCAGCAAGCGTAATTTTACCGCTGGCGCGCCCCTTGGTGAGTGAATTTTGCGTTGTAATTTCTGATTTTAATTTTTTTATCATAGCTAAAAATGTTAGCGTTACCAATCGCGCGCTTAGTGAAAAAGGTATCACTCTGTAGAGTTATCTGGCCTGCATTGTAAGCCTAGTGGCAATAACTTGGCATTGGAAAATGGAATTCGTTGCATTACTTTGACCTTCTTTTAGGCGACTATCAGGCTGCCTTTCAGTTGCTATTCAGTCGCTATTCAGTTGCTATACAGCCAAGTCCCGTCAATTTTGTAAAACATGTAACCGCTCATGCATGTCCGGATATTTTCCGCTATCTTAGAAACTAAGGCGATAAAGTTCTTTATATGACTAAGTTGCCGAAGAAATTAAGCAAAAGAAATTAGATTTCTGTTCTAAAATAAATGCTGTCTTAGCGCATTTGGGGTGATGTAAATTCATCCACTGTTAGCCTCATTTTGATCCTCTTTATACACATAAAATGAAAAAAATTCTTTCCCTAAGTATCTTAAGTATTTTGGCTGCCTGCGGCGGCGGTGGTGGAACAAATAGTGGATCAAGTACGCCAGTATTTGTGAGCTCTGCTGCAAATTTATGTGCCAATCCACGTGCTAATACCGTTGATCAACAGGGTACTGTAGATAATGAAAAAGCGTTTCTGAATCAATTCGTTAATCAGACTTATTTGTGGTACCAGCAATTACCGACGAATCTGGTTGCGGCTAATTATGCGACACCACAAGATTACTTTGCCGCCTTGAAGACCACTGCACTTGATTCTGCAGGTGTTCCAGTGGATCAATTCCATTGGTCGCAAACCACGGCGTCATGGAATGCAGAGTCGAGTGGTAATCCACTCGATATCGGAATTCAATGGGCAGCATTGAGTAGTTCGCCACCCCGCAACTGGGTGATCGCTGAAGTCGCCCCAGGTTCGCCCGCTGCGCTTGCTGGTTTGCAGCGGGGTGCGAAGTTAACTACCATCGATGGTTTAGATTTCGTGAACGATAATGTTTCAGCTGATATTAATGCAATTAACGTAGCACTTTTACCTGGACCAGTAGCAACTCACTCGTATGGTTTTAACAATCAGGCGGGCATATCGATTACCAGCGCTCCTTATTCAGAAACGACGGTCAAAAAGGTGAATGTCATTTCAACGGCAAATGGCAGTGTTGGTTATTTCGTTTTCGATACACATATCGCCCAATCAGAAACCGAGTTATCCAACGCAATTAATCAGTTGAAGACCGCGGGTGTCAGCGATCTGATTATTGATTTACGCTATAACGGCGGTGGCTTGTTATACATTGCCAGTGAATTGGCTTATATGATTGCAGGCCCGACCACGACTGCGAATCACACGTTTGAACGCCTGATCTACAATGATAAATTGACCTCCCAAAATGTCAGTTACCCGTTTTATTCTTTGGGTACTTCGAATCAGTCGTTGCCGACATTGGGCTTGAAACACGTCAGTTTATTAGTGAGCAATGGTGCAGCTTCCGCGAGTGAATCGATCATTAATAGTTTGCGAGGGGTTAACCTGACGGTAGATTTAATTGGTACTACTACACGCGGCAAGCCATATGGCTTTGTACCGCAGGATAACTGTGGTTGGACTTATTTCTCTATACAGTTTAAAGGCGTGAATGATAAAGGCTTAGGTGACTATGCTGATGGCTTTGCACCGACCTGTCAGGCATCTGACGACTTTACGCATCAGCGTGGTGATACAGCCGAAACTATGTTAAGTTCGGCGCTCGCATATCGCGCTACTGGCACATGTCCGGTCAATGCCAATTTGCCTAAATTTGTGAAGGCGCAAACAGGAACTGCTTACCAGTTGGTGAGACCTGCGAGCAAAGAAATGCGTATCCTGACGCCAATGTCGCATCCATAGAAATTTTCCGCATATAATGGCAAGCCGTCGTGCTTGCCATTTTTTTTGCTGCTTTGGCTTGTCGCAATCGCAATCGCAATTTCACTCGCACTCTTACTCTTCATTTTTATTTCAACTTTTATGCAAAAAATACGCTGTGCTTGGGCGAATTTGTCTAATCCGCTTTATCTTGATTACCACGATCATGAATGGGGAGTTCCATGTCATGACGAAAAACGTTTATTTGAGATGCTCAATCTCGAAGGTGCGCAGGCAGGATTAAGTTGGGAAACGATCTTGAATAAACGCGAAAATTACCGACTTGCATTTGATGGTTGGGACGCGCATAAAATTGCTCAATATGATGACGACAAGGTTGTCTCATTATTAGCCAATCCTGGCATTGTACGTAACCGCTTAAAAGTGGCGGCTACGATAAATAACGCCAAGGCCTATCTGCGTTTATGTGAAGAAAAAGGGGGGCTGGACGCGTATTTGTGGGCGTATGTTAATGGCACGCCAATATACAATAATGGTGAGCGGATTATAACCACGCCTCTATCGGATCAGATATCTAAGGACTTACTTAAGCGTGGTTTTAAATTTGTGGGTTCAACAATTATTTACGCGTATATGCAGGCGATAGGCATGGTGCATGACCATGCCGCCGACTGTCACTGGCGTCGGACGCGATCAGATTAATGCTGTCTTTTTGATGGCGTTTGTCCCGCAAAAGACTGTAACTCGCCAGACGAAGTCTTGCTATCGTGGTTGCGTGGATGTGCGACCAACACCGGTGTATTACGTACGCCAAAATTGGACAATGCGGCTGAACTATTGACGTTGGTATTTGTTTCGACATTGATTTTGGCGTCCCATACTGGTGCCTCAATGCCTTCGAATACAGCCTTTAACTGTTGACCCCAGGTGTTGCGTATCATCTGGAAGTAATGATTTTTTTCGTCTATCGTGACGAACCTTGTGACTGCTAGCCGGTTATTTTCATAGACCAATAAATCCAGTGGCAAGCCAACGGACACGTTGGAACGCAGGGTAGAATCCATTGAGATCAACGCGCATTTCGCGGCTTCATCTAAGCTAGTGGCTGGATTAATAACGCGGTCTAATATCGGTTTGCCGTACTTGGCTTCGCCAATTTGAAAATAAGTATTTTCGTTGTGCGCTTCGATGAAGTTACCTGCGGCATAAATCTGGAATAAACGACAACGTTCTTCACCTATCTGCCCACCAAACATCAGGCTGACATTAAAATCGATGCCAAATTCGGCTAAGGCTTTAGCGTCACGCTGATGCACTGCACGTACAGTAGCACCGAGGATGCGTGCTGCTTCGTACATATTAGGCACGTTCCAGATGCTGTTGCCATTTTCATCTTTGAAATCTGACAAGAGTTCACGGACCGATTGTGAAATTGATAAATTTCCGGCAGTCATCAGAACCATCATGCGGTCGCCGGGATTTTCAAAGACCGACATCTTGCGGAAAGTACCGACTTGATCCACCCCTGCATTGGTACGAGAATCCGATAAAAAAACCAGCCCGGCGTCAAGGCGCATGCCAACACAGTAAGTCATAATTCAATCAAGCAAATAAAAGCAAAGCATGAATTTTACCTCATGCGCAGATTTTCGAGGGAGTCCGGTGCGAATTAGCGTGGAGTGACATGCACGCTGACTTCTAAGGTTTCCGTGCCGCCACCACGTCGAACGCCGCGCACTGGTGCAGCTGAATCGTAATCTCGTCCTACCGCCAAACGGCAATAGGCATCGTTCATCAGACAGGCATGGGTAACGTCGATACTGACCCAGCCATGAAAATCATGATCCTGCGCCCACACATCAACCCACGCATGACTATCAGCATGATCACTGGTTTCCGGGTCAATATAGCCAGAAACATAACGAGCAGGAATCCCACGCACATGGCAGCATGCCAGAAACAAATGCGCATGGTCCTGACATACGCCCAGCCCCAGGCTTAAAGCGTCGTCGGCGGTGCTGGTCACAATCGTCGTGCCACTACGATAGGCTACCGCAGTTTGTATTTGTTCAGCCAAATGAAGCAATTCGCTTGTCGTTGCTGTTTGATCACGTGGCAATCCTCGTTGCGCAAAGGCATAGATCGCAGGCGTGGCTTCAGTTAAGCGTGTCGGCACGGTAAATACCAACGGCGAAAAATGTTCAACGTCAACAATACGACCGAACGGCGGTGCATGAATATCAACAATCCCGTGCGCCAGTATGCTGATCGTCTCGTGAGCGCCGGTAATTGTCAGCGTGTGTGATTGATTGCCATAGGCGTCAATAAAGGGGGTTTTATGGCCGCCTGTTTTGACCTCCCATTGAATCACTTGCTGATGCGCCTCAATGCGTGGCGTCAGGCGCAATTGCTGAATCGTGTACGTTGACGGCAAAGAATAGTGGTATGTCGTCTGATGCTGAATGAGAAGTTGCATATGAAATCAGGCTGCCAGCGGAACAAGGAAATCGCGGCTGATACGATTGCCCAGTTCAAAAATTCGCTCTAAAAACTCAGTCAACGTATCGTGTAGCCCGGCATCTAAAATATCGTCAATTCTGGCAAACTTAAATTCGGCATGTAATTTTCCTGCCAGACGCTCGGTGTCTGACGAGACATCATTGCGCACTTCGGCCAAATTTGCGACGACTTCATCCAGGCATGCCAACAAAGAACGCGGCATGTCACCACGTAGCATTAATAGTTCTGCAACACGCTCTGGTGTGATCACGTCGCGATATACTTTGCGATAGATTTCGAAACCCGAAACTGAACGTAACAGCGCACCCCAATAATAAAAATCTCTTTGCATTAATTGGTTGCCTGTCTCAATTTCTTTGGCGTTATGGAACTTGACGTCTAATATGCGTGCAGTGTTATCGGCGCGTTCTAAAAATGTACCGAGGCGAATGAAATGCACCGCTTCATCTTTCAGCATGGTGCCTAAAGTGACCCCACGTGATAAATGTGAACGGAATTTAACCCATTCAAAAAATTGGCCGGGATCTTGTTCTAACATGCCGCTGGCGAGCTTCTCCTGAACTTCCAGCCACGTTGCATTCTGCGTTTCCCAGACTTCTGTCGTTAAGGTACCTCGCACGGCGCGTGCATTCTCGCGTGCCTCTTTAAGGCAGGAGGCGATCGACGATGGATTCATCGGATCGCGCACCATAAAATCGAGTACATCCTTTTTGGTTAACATGCCGTAATGATGATCGAATGCGGATTGCAATTCGGAGATGCCGAGCATCGCGCGCCATCCCTGTTCTGCATTTTCAGCAGATTGTGGCAGCATCGACGTTTGCACATTCACGTCTAACATACGGGCAGTATTTTCAGCACGTTCAGTGTAACGGGCCATCCAGAATAAATGATCAGCGGTACGACTTAGCATCTTAGTTCCTTGTGCGCTCTCAACAGCGCGTGAAATCATGATTTTACTTGTGCGTTTGAAGGCAGTTCAGCACGTGTTTATTTTTCTAAAATCCAGGTATCTTTGGTGCCACCACCTTGTGAGGAGTTGACCACGAGGGAACCTTCTTGTAAGGCAACCCTGGTCAAACCTCCGGGCACCATCGAGATGGTCTTACCGGATAAAACAAATGGCCGTAAATCGATATGACGTGGTGCAATGCCATTTTCAACAAACGTTGGACAAGCCGAAAGCGCCAGCGTTGGTTGGGCGATATAACCGTCAGGTTTAGCAATCACACGTTGACGGAAATCTTCAATTTGTTGTTTGGTAGATGCAGGACCTACCAACATGCCGTAGCCGCCCGCGCCATGCACTTCCTTCACGACTAACTCGGAGAGGTTAGCCAAAGTGTACGCCAGATCGTCAGGTTTGCGACATTGGTAAGTCGGTACGTTATTTAAAATTGGTTGCTCAGATAAATAAAACTTAATCATATCTGGCACATAGGGATAGATTGATTTATCGTCGGCAACACCGGTGCCGATGGCATTTGCCAAGGTTACACGGCCAGCACGATAGACGGACAGCAACCCGGGAACCCCCAATGATGAATCCGGACGGAAGGCCAATGGATCCATGAAATCATCATCGATACGACGATAGATCACATCAACACGTTTGGGTCCACGGGTCGTGCGCATGTACACAGCGTTATCGTTCACGAATAAATCTTTGCCTTCGACCAGTTCAACGCCCATTTGTTGTGCCAGAAATGCATGCTCAAAATAAGCTGAGTTGTACATCCCTGGCGTCATCACGACGACGGTAGGATCGTCAATACCCATAGGCGCAACTGAACGTAAGTTGTCGAGCAACATGTCCGGGTAATGATCGACCGGCGCGATTTTATTGCTGCTAAATAATTCAGGAAAGAGTCGCATCATCATCTTGCGGTCTTCTAACATGTAGGATACACCAGACGGGACGCGCAGGTTATCTTCGAGAACGTAAAATTCGCCCTGACCCGCTCGTACAATATCAACACCGGCAATGTGTGCGTAGATGTCTGATGCCACCGAAATGCCTTGCATCTCAGGACGGTACTGCGCATTTTTATAAATTTGCTCTGGAGGAATAATTCCAGCCTTAATGATGTTCTGATCGTGGTACACATCGTGAATAAACATATTCAACGCTTGTACGCGTTGTACTAGGCCAGTCTGGAGAGTTTGCCACTCATGCGCGGGGATAATGCGCGGAATGATATCAAATGGAATGAGCCGCTCGGTACCAGCGTCATCACCGTAGACGGCAAAAGTAATACCTACGCGACGGAAGCTCAAATCGGCTTCTGCACGCTTACGTTGTAAGCGTTCTGCCGTTTGTTGCTTTAACCAAAAATCAAAATCGCGATAATGTTCCCGTGTTGTGTTCAGACCATCGGTACCGACTGCTACATCAGCAGTCATTTCATTAAAAAAATTTGCCATGTCATTTTTCCACGAGTGCTATTGATATTGACTATATCAAGAAACGTGCCAGTTGACAGCATCTTGCAGGCATTATGTAACATTGCTTCACGAAGTCATGCAGTTGCGGAGATTACTAGTTATTGTTAGCAACAACATGTGTTCGCAACAACATGTGTTCGCAACAACATGTTCACAGGATTCATTTTTTACGCATCCGGTATGTTAAGGTGCGCGAATATAATCAATCAGTTCTAACGTTTTTGAGTCTGGTTTGGGAGCGCAAAGACTGACGATTGTCATAGCTAAAAAACCCGCCGGCACGCCAAATACGCCTGCCGAAATAGGTGCAATGTGCCACCATTGATTATGAATATTGCCGCCAAACAATGGATGCGTATAGAGCATGTAAAAAACGCACACACTAAAACCAGTAATGATGCCTGCTATTGCACCTTGATGGTTCGTGCGTTTCCAGAATATGCCCAATACTAGTGCGGGAAACAGTGCCGACGCTGCGACAGAAAAAGCTGCACCAACAAGTGACAAAATATCGGCAGGTTTTTGTGAGGCAACATAGGCAGCGAAGAGCGCGACCACAAGTAAAAAAAGTTTTGATATCGTGACGCGTTTTTGTGTTGATGCAGAAGGATCGATAATTTTGTAATAGATGTCGTGTGACAAGGAATTTGAGATCGTCAACAATAAACCGTCGGCGGTTGATAAAGCCGCAGCCAAACCACCCGCTGCAACCAAGCCCGAGATGACGTAGGGCAGCCCCGATATTTCCGGCGTCGCTAATACGATGATATCGCCGTCTATATTGATTTCAGATAATTGGACAAGACCATCTTTGTTGATATCGATAATACTCACCAGGGGATTAAGTTTATCGATGTTTGCCCAATAAGTGACCCACGCCGGCAGATCGGAAAACTTGCTGCCCACCAACGACGTGTAAATATCATATTTCACCAAAATAGCCAGCGCTGGAATTGTGATGTAGAGCAACATGATAAAAAACAGCGACCAAAAAACGGAGTCTCTGCTCTCCGTTACGGAGGGCGTTGTATAGTACCGCGTCAAAACGTGCGGGAGAGCTGCCGTACCCATCATCAGACATAGTACTAATGCGAGAAAATTATTCCGTTTATCATCCGACTCTGATTTAGTTTTTGCAGAGTAGGGCATATATTTCGAAAATCCTGGTTGTGATTTTGCCAGGTAGATGTTGCGCATGTCATTCCACCGATTGCGAGCGTCTTCCGGTGAGGAGGGATAATTGGCTAATACCTGGCTGGCATTCTTGATTGCAATCAAATTGCCTGACCCGGCTTTCAATTTTTCTAGCGTTTTCACCAATTCTGCCCGACCATTTTCCCAGGATGCTGGCAAGTGTTGAATTTTTTCCTGGAATTCATTCGCACGTAATTGATAAATGGCACGTACTTCTTTTTCCTTGGGATCATTTTCAAACACTTCTTCTAAACTGCTGAGTTTAGGCAGGAATGATCCATACGAAAGTTGTGGTACCGGATTATCACTATGTTTAATTGATAGCCAAATTACCGGTATCATAAATGCGACAAGGATGATGATGTATTGCGCGACCTGTGTCCAGGTAATGGCACGCATACCGCCCAAAAATGAACAAACTAAAATGCTGGCAAGGCCTAAAAATATACCGACAGAAAAATCAACGCCGGTAAAGCGTGATGTAATCAGGCCCACGCCATAAATTTGCGCCACGACATAAATAAAAGAAATAAAAACGGTCGCAAATACCGCAAGCAATCTGACCAGATTACTGTCTTGTTTCCCTGCAAAACGGGCACCAAGGAAATCGGGAATGGTGTATTGACCAAATTTTCTGATATACGGTGCAATCAACATGGCGACGAGACAGAAACCACCTGTCCAGCCAACGATGTATGCAAAGCCGTCGAAGCCCTGTAAATACAATCCACCTGCAAGGCTTAAAAAGCTGGCTGCGGACATCCAATCGGCGGCGGTTGCCATGCCATTAAAGACAGCCGGAACACGTCGACCAGCAACGTAATATTCAGCGATATCAGACGTGCGACAGAGCACTCCAATGCCAGCATAAATAACGATAGTGACGAACATGAATAGATAGCCTATCCATGAGCGTGGTACGCCCTCTCTCTCGAGTATGGCGAGACTGATCAGGAAGACAAAAAAGAGTAGGGTGTACCAGCTGTAGTACTTGGTTAATCGTTTTGAAAAATGACCGTGCGCCATGACTATTCACCTTCTTTTTTTAAGCCAACAATCCAGCGCATTCCGAGCGAATAAATACTGAGAATCAAAACAAAGCTGAGTGTTAATCCTTGTGCAGCCATATAAAACGACAATGGCCAGCTAAAAAAATACATGGTCGATAATTCACGTGCAAAAAATAAACTGCAAAAAATCAGGCTGAACCAAATCACGAGTAAAACGCTGGTGAGGCGCTTGGTATGACGCCAGTAAGGATATTTTTCTGGAACCTTATTGATATCCATCTCAATTGTCCTCTGGGATAAAGTCATCAAAAGGATTTAACCTGAAAAAAATACGGAATACACAACCAGGAAATTGCTTATCTTGTGGATGCGGATTGTCACTGATTTCAATCTGCGCATGGTGTTGTAAAACAATTTCACGCACAATCGCTAACCCAAGCCCGCTACCTTGCACGTTGGTGCCTAAAATACGATAAAAGCGTTCAAATACGTGTTCTCGTTCAGCGGCTGGAATGCCAGGGCCATTATCTTCAACTTCCAGAATGGCAAGCTGCTGCGCAGCATTGAGATTGATTTTTACGGTGATACTATGCTCTGCTGGCGTGTAGCGTATCGCATTATCGATCAGATTGCTGAGCATCTCTTTCAACATCAATGGATTGCCAAAAATGAAGATAGCCTCATCCGTTTGCTCAAAGCCCAAATCAATACGTTTTGTGAACGATACCGGTATCCATTCGCGCACTACGTCCATCGCCAATTGATTCAAGTTGATTTGCTCTAACGGTTGTTGTGATGGAGTTTGATTTTCGGCTCTCGCCATCGTCAATAATTGGTTAATCAGGCGCGTTGCTGCTTCGGAACTGGTCGACAGTTGCAATAATGAACGATGGATTTCTGCTTGGTTAGTCTGTCGCAACGCCAACTCAGATTGCATTCGCATTCCTGCCAACGGTGTTTTCATTTGATGTGCCGCATCTGCAATAAAGCGTTTCTGGCTATCGATAGAAAGCGTCAGACGCTCCAGCATCTCGTTGAGAGAATTGACTAGAGGCGTGATTTCTTCGGGGACCTGACGCGAATCGATCGGGCTCAAATCATCTGGACGGCGCGCCCGTATTCTATGCTGCAACTCGGCCAATGGCGATAAGCCCCGAGTTAACGCAAACCATACTAATGCTAACGCAATCGGCAAAATAATGAACTGCGGCAGAATCACGCCCTTGATAATTTCATTGGCGAGATTGGAACGCTTTTCCAAGGTTTCCGCTATCTGTATCAAAACCTGGGGATGACTTAATTTTTTGTTTGCACTTATGCCGGCATCAGAAGCACCATTGTTAACGACGCCAACATCCATATAGGCGTAAGCGACGCGATAATCCGTGCCAGCAAAGTTGAGATTGCGGATTTGGATGTTGCCTGTGGTTGGCTTTTCATCGTCGTTTGGAATTGGAATCAGAATGTCGCCATCGACGACTTGTCCGCCAGGCGCTTTCACTTGAAAATAAATTGTATCCAGGTCGTCTGCTCTTAAGATGTCGCGTGAAGCGGGCGACAATTGTGATACGAGCTTGCCGTCGACTTGTTTGATTTGCTGCGCGAGCAGCATGACCTTATTTTCTAATACGTGATCGAAAGGTTGATTCGCAATCGATTTTGCGACGAGGTAGGTAATGGCGATGCTCATCGGCCACAGCAATAAAAGCGGTGCCAGCATCCAATCCAGAATTTCACCGAAAAGTGAGCGTTGGTTAATTTCTTCTAATGGATTGAGCGGCGTGTTTTCTGGCCCGGACTGCGCCATCGTAGAACCTGCGCTGCTCTTCATCGTCATTGTGGCTCTGTGTTATTGGTGGCGGTGTCTGGTGGTAAAGGTCGCGCAGCCGGTGCAACGAAGAATTTCTCCAGGCAGTAACCTAAACCACGTACGGTGGCAATTCTGACACCATCAATTTCGATTTTTTTACGCAAACGATGGACATACACCTCGATGGCGTTGTTACTGACTTCTTCTCCCCACTCGCACAGGTGGTCGACTAACTGTTCTTTAGAAACCAAGCGTCCTGTGCGTTGCAGCAAAACTTCTAAAAGTCCCAATTCGCGTGCCGATAAATCCAGCATTTGTTCGTGAATGTAGGCAATTCGTCCGACCTGATCGTAACTCAAAGGACCATGCTTAATAATTGTCGGACCACCGCCGGCACCACGTCGGGTTAAGGCTCTGACCCGCGCTTCAAGTTCGGACAAGGCGAATGGTTTTGCCATATAGTCGTCCGCACCCAAATCGAGGCCCTTTACGCGTTGTTCAACGGAATCGGCGGCAGTCAGAATTAACACTGGCAAATGAGAGTTGCGCGCACGCAGACGGCGTAATACTTCCAGACCGCTCATTTTGGGCAATCCCAAATCGAGGATGAGCAAATCAAAATCTTGTGTAGACAAGGCAGAGTCAGCTTCTTGTCCATTGTTAACGCAATCCGTCGCATAACCAGATTGGCGTAAGGAGCGGGTGAGACCATCGGCCAGTACACTATCGTCTTCAGCAAGCAAGATACGCATGAGATTTCTTTACAAAGTGAATTTGTCTCTTATTCCAAAAGATACATGCGCAACAATGAGAGTTCATCTAGCCTTGATTTGAGATAAAACCAAGGTTTGCGCACTGCCTTTTATCGTCTTTGGATTGATATGTATGACATATGAGGCCTTACAACATCATCATTTTTCTTGTTTATTGTTATTGAGGAATGGTTTTTCCGCGTTTTACAATGCAAAGCAGGCACAACGTTGGAAATTCGATTCATCTTTGTTTCACTTTATACCAAATTTGTAGACGAATTTATATATATTCTCTCGATAAAACTGATTGATGTTTGATATTTGTTCATGCCAGCACGATTTATGACTCATTTTTATCATGCGCACTTAGTCGGTGGGCAAACGAAATATAAACAGTAGGGGGTGGGAACTTTTGTTTATTTTTTTATTCCTATACTGAATGTTAAAAATGAAATGTGATGGTCGGATTGATGGTGAATAATATCGTCATTGATCAATTGGCATTCATCAGTGGTAAGTTAACCTAACAATGATTCCTGAAAATATGAATAACCGATTCCAATTTGCGCACAAGGGGACCCGTAAGACTTTAATTGCCAGTCTGATCAGTGTTGCCTTGGCAGAACCTGCATGGTCTGTTCCCATCGGAAATTTGGTCAGGATTGCAGAGTCTCCCCAACTTCACGGGCAGACACAGCTTGATGTTAAAACTGATAACGGTAGTTTGCTACGTATTAGTTTGTTGCGTCCCGATATGTTTCGAGTTCAGGCTGGCTTACGTGGGCAAGTGACCGATGCCACCAATCAGTTGGCACCGATTGTGGTGAAAACTGATTATCCACACGTCAACTATACGTTATTCGAGCACGGCGATTACCAATTGGTCACCACGTCAGCCGTTGCTTTACGCATTTATAAGAAACCCTTGCGCCTGGCTTTATATCGTGCGGACAATCAAACCGAGATTTGGCAAGAGCGGCAGCCTATAGAAATTACTGAGAAAGTCAGTTTTCAGACGCTTAGCAGCAGCCCTGACGAACAGTTATATGGTGGTGGTCAACAGAACGGCAGCGTCGTTTTTAAAGGGAAAAATCTCGAGGTATCTTATTCAGGCGGCTGGGAAGAGGGGGATCGCCCAAGTCCGGCCCCGTTTTACATGAGTAATAAAGGTTATGGTGTTTTAAGAAACACCTGGAGCAACGGCAGTTATGATTTCAGAGCCAGTAATTATCTGACAACCACCCATCAGGAAGCCCGTTTTGATGCGTATTATTTCGTCGGTTCGTCTATTCACGACGTTGTGGCTGGCTATACAGAACTGACGGGACGCGCTCACATCTTGCCGCGTTGGGCATATGAGTTTGGTGACGCAGATTGTTATAACGACGGCGATAATATTAAAAAGCCTGGCACAGTGCCGTCCGGTTGGACTGATGGACCAACGGGTAAGACGCCTGACGTGATTCTCTCTGTAGCAGCGAAGTACCGTGAATACGATATGCCAGGGGGCTGGATATTGCCCAATGATGGTTATGGTTGTGGCTATAGCCAATTGCCTGAAGTAGTGGCTGGACTGAAAAAATACGGCTTCAAAACGGGTTTGTGGACGGAAAGTGGCGTTGATAAAATTGCCTGGGAGGTTGGTACTGCGGGTACACGCGCCCAAAAGCTCGATGTTGCGTGGACTGGCAAGGGGTATCAGTTTTCACTTGATGCCAATATGGCAGCCGCGCAAGGTATTCTCGATCATTCAGATGCCAGACCATTCGTATGGACAGTCATGGGTTGGGCAGGAACACAACGCTATGCAGTGACCTGGACAGGCGATCAATCGGGGAGTTGGGATTATATTCGCTGGCATATTCCAACGCTGATTGGCTCCGGTTTGTCCGGGCAAGCGTACGCAACCGGGGATGTTGATGGCATTTTCGGTGGAAGTCCAGAAACCTACACGCGCGATTTGCAATGGAAAAGCTTTACGCCCGTGCTGATGGGGATGTCAGGTTGGTCCAAGGCAGAGCGTAAGCATCCATGGTGGTTCGATGAACCTTACCGTAGTATCAATCGCGATTATCTGAAATTAAAAATGCGTTTGATGCCCTACATGTACACCTATGCTTATGAGGCAGAAAAAACGGGCGCGCCATTGGTACGTGGTTTGATGTGGGATCATCCACGCGACCCGAATGTCAACAATGAACGCTATCAAAATCAGTTTTTCCTGGGTAAAGATTTCCTGATCGCGCCGGTGTTTCGTAGTCAGGCAGCTAGTCGCGGGTGGCGCAAAGATATCTATCTGCCACAGGGACAGTGGATAGACTATTGGGATGGCAGGGTGGTTGAGGTTGGCGCTGATGGCAAACGCATTGATCAGCAAGTTACCTTGGAACGATTGCCCGTGATGGTGAAAGCGGGCGCGATTTTGCCTATGTATCCGACGGCATTGTACGATGGACAAGTGCCGAAGGACGTTTTGACGCTGGATATTTATCCCTATGGCCACTCGAGTTTTACTCTCTACGAAGATGATGGGGAGAGCCGTCAATATCAAACGGGTCAATTTAGTACGCAAACCTTTACGGTGGATGTCCCCCAAAATACGGCCGGTAATATCAAGGTACAAGTCGCCCCTCTTCAAGGTCATTATGCAGGCATGTTGAACCAGCGCGCATTGCATTTACAAGTTCATACACGGGTTCAACCAGACAGTATCTCTTTGAATGGGCACAGTTTGATGGGCTTTTCTAGTCGCGCGGACTTTGAACAGGCCAAGACAGGTTGGTACTATGATGCCAACGATAAGTATGGCGTCGTGCAGATTAAAACGGCAGCAATGCCAGTCGATCAGGGGCAGATGTTTGACATCCATGTTGCCGCAGGTAAAAGTCTGGCGCAGACCGCTGATTATCCTTCTGCGCCAGATTTAGGGAATACAGTGCCGCCGGATAGCATTACTGTTTTGAATCGTCCGCCGGAAGAGCCCGGTTATCCCTTGGAAAATGCGTTTGATGGCAAACCCGATACCTGGTTCAGAACGATTCGTGATCAGGCGCAAAAAACGGGAGCACATGAGTTTTCATTGTCACTCAATGAACGTCGCATGATCAATGGTTTTGAAATAGCACCGCGTAACGATAAAAACTGGGAGTATGGACAAGCTAAAGATGTTGAAATTTATCTGGCCGACAATAATGGAGAGTGGGGAAAACCCGTGTTTTCTGGTCGTCTTCAGCATCAGCAAGAGAAGCAAAAGATCGAATTTCCTGCCAAACCTGGTCGCCTGTTCCGTTTCCGTGTTCTGAATACCTACGATCAGTCAGATGATGGTAGTGCGCAAGACCCGATGGTATTGAATGCAAATGACGAAAAAAACACCGCAAAAGCATATAATTCGCTGATCCCGCTTGCCGTGACGCCAATGACTATTTCAGAGTTTAATATTTTGGAACAGCCATTGCCAAACGCTGCTAAACAACAGGTCTTTTTGTCTGATATTGGCTTAAAACCATCGGCGGCACGGACGTTTTATATAGATAAGGTGGCAAAGCGAAGTTCTACGCCTGCGTCCAAAGCTCAGCATTTGATGCAAATGAATGGTCTGCAATTTCATAAAGGACTGGGAACCATTGGCGCGCAACAAATTGCCTATGAATTGAAAGGAAGTTGGCAAACTTTCCGTGCCGATGTCGGTATTGATGATTTGTGCCGAGACAATGGTGGCATGCAGTTTCAGGTTTGGGGTGATGACAAGTTACTATTTGATAGCGGATTCATCCAGGCACCAGCGGTAGTGAAGCCTGAATTGGACGTGCGAGGGATTCAAGTGCTCACACTTAAAACGACAGGCGTTAAAAGTAAAAGTCATGCTGGGGTTTGTGCGAATTGGGCGAATGCATCGCTCAATGGCTTCGTAGGCGATCAAGTTAAAAATAAATTTTAGGAAGTGTTATGCAATTTTTTGGCATTGGTATTCATGTTCTGATCGCACTATTTTTTGCGGTTCATGTGGTTCGATCTGGTCAAAACATCTACTGGCTCATTATTTTATTTATGTTTCCGTTATTGGGTAGTCTGGTGTATGGCTTGGCAATTTATTTACCAAGCACCCGCATACAACATGGCGCAAAAAGAGTCCTCTCAGCAGCAGGAAATATTCTGGATCCAAATCGCGAATTGCGCGAGGCGCGTGAGGCTTTTGATTACACACCTAATGCACAGAATCAGATGCGTCTCGCCGCAGCGCTATTGGCGGCTGATCAGCCGTCCGACGCGGCTAGTAACTATGAAGCTTGCTTACAAGGGCCGTTTGCCGCAGACCCGACCATTCGCCTCGGGGCCGCGCAGGCAAACTTTGCCTGTCAGCGTTATGACGCCTGTATCGCGCATCTCCAGAATTTAAGAGAGCGTGCCCCGAATAATTCGCCAGAAGTGGTGTCGGTGTTGATGGCGCGAGCGTTGGCTGGTGCTGGTCAAGTTACTGAGGCACGAGCTGAATTTGAATTCGCTCTTCAAAAATTTGGGAATTTTGATACCCGAGCTGAATTTGCTATTTGGGCGATCAGCGTCGGCGATAAAGAGACTGCCTATCGATTAAAAACAGAACTTGATCAGACCATCGCACGTTGGAACAGGCATAACCGTGATCTTAATGCTGCCATGTTGAATCGCCTTTCTAAAGCTTTTTCGTAAAGCACGGGCTGTATATGAACGACGGCTTTTTAATCATCGACCAAGGTGCAACCGCAGACGAGATTGCCGATTTTTTTTGCGCTCATGCTAATCCTGATTACATTTCTCATGCAGAGTTGCAAAATGGCCGTGCAATCGCTCCCGGGCAATGGAATCTCGATTTACGTCAAGTTATTGTGGAGCAGGTGATGACGGTCTTGGCACAGGCAGATACAGAAACGAGCAAAGATAAAATTGTCTGTGCGCATTTTGATGGTCGATTGGTTGCGGTGGCTTTTCTTAGCTTTGGTGGTTTTAGGTCTAAAAAGTTTGGTGTTCTAGACGATATTATTGTCGACCCTGTCGCACGCGGCAAACGCGTTGGAACGCAACTTTTAGAATGGATCATTCGATATATGAAAACCGAAGGGGCGACTCGTTTATATCTGGAAAGCGGTGTCGCCAATCACAAGGCCCATGATTTTTTTGAGCATCAAGGATTCGAGCAGACCTCGATCGTCATGATGCGAGACCTACTTTAGTTACTTTGGATAAGACTGCAGTTTGTTGACGACTTTTGTTTAGTCGACGATATCTGGCGCTTCCATTGGCAGCAATAAAGTAAAGCAAGCGCCTTCGCCCACTTTGCTTTTGACATTCAATTGCCCGTGCAATATGGAGGTCACAATATTGTAGCTAATACTTAAACCTAAACCGCTGCCGCCTTGACCAAATCGCGTGCTGAAAAATGGCTCAAAAATATGCCGAATATTTTTTTCGCTGATACCATTACCGTCGTCAATGAATTGCAGGCGTACTTGATCCTCATTAAACTTTTCAGCCGAGATCTTCATTTTTCCACGCAAACGTTTGTCGAAGCCATGTAGAAGCGCATTTTCTATTAAGTTGATGACTACTTGCCCCAGCGGGCCCGGGTAGCTATTCAACTCGAGATCGTCGGGTATATCGAGTTGTAAATCATGGCCTGAGTTGATCACGCGATTACGCATTGACGCCGCAATATCCTGACAGGTCGCATTGAGATTAAAGACGCGTTTATGTTCCGTATTTCGATCTACGGCCACCTGTTTGAAACTATTCAACATCGTTGCCGCACTGGTCAACCCATTGAGCATTAATTTTGAACCTTCGTTGACGTTATGCAGATAATCTAATAATTCTGTACGTTTTAGATTTTGATTTTCAATGATTTGTAATAGTGTTTTTGTTCTTTCAGAGATCGTGCTGGCGATCAACAAACTATTCCCAATCGGCGTGTTCATTTCATGGGCGACGCCAGCCACCAATGAACCGAGCGCAGCCATTTTTTCCCGATCTACTAATTGATGCCGGGCATCCATCAATTGGGTGTATGCGTATGCATTATCAAGCGCAATGGCGCTGTAAGCGGATAACGTCCGAAAAATTAATCGTTCTCTTTCCTGATAAGCTTGTCGCTTAGGGGATTGAACCGACATGACGCCAATGACACGATCACCGACGATTAAAGGCGAAAATAAAAGTGTTTCCATCGGCATGGTGCCTGGCAAGCGTGCTTTGGTGTTTATTTCGCCAAAGTGTTCAACCAGAATTTCACGTCTTTCACGTACACAACGCGAGGAGTAATAAATGGGACTATCAACTGGAAATTGATACTGATCGAGACGATCACCAGCTTCCATACCGTACGTCATGGTGAGTACCGAACTCGTAGAATCAAGCAACATAATCGATAAGTGTGTTGCATCAAGCAATGCGTGAACGTGATGCAACAGAACCTGGTAGATGTTTTCCAGTTTTAATTGAGTTGTTATTTCTTGCCCGATATTACCAAGAATAGAAAGGGTTTCGTTTGCTTGTTCGAGTATTGCAGTGCGCCTTTCCTTTTCTTCGACCATTGCTTTATGGTGCTCTTTTTCACTGATCGCTTTCTCTGTTTGTAGCCTGAGTTGTAATGCAACTGCACTGTTGGCGATGTCGATATTAAGCCTTTTTTCGCGTGAAGAAAAAGCAAGTAAAGAGTAGGAATAGGCTTGTGAATAATCTTTACGTCTGGCGTATTCAGCAGCGATCCGTGCATAAAGCTTATCGGAGATAGTATAGTCCTGAATCTGTTCTCCTATTGCTACCGCTTCCAACAAATAGTCAATACATGATTTATGTTGAGCTTCTGTACTGCGTGATATGTCCGGGTGTGAAAAAATATCTGCGAGTACCCACAAGGCGCTGATTTGATAATCCCAATAATTATTTGAGATTGCAATTTGTAATGCAGCATCGGCTGATGCTAATGCAGCATTTAAGTCATTTAAATTAAGTAGGGATTGTGCTTGTCCACGTAATGCCAGACACTGTAAATCGAGTTGTAACTGAACGATAGGATTCGTCACCATTTGATGGAAATAATCATAGGCCTGACGATAGTCAGATTGGGCTAACGCGATATCTGCTAATGTTCGCAACACAATCACATAATTTCGAGAGTTCGGTACATTGTTTAAGATTTGTAAGGATTCATTTAATAATTCTTTTGCAGAATCTAATTGGTCAATTTTCCTTAAAGCTTCTGCGGTTTGTCGCAGACTAATCGCTAATAAAAATGGCCATTCTCTTGATCTCGCCAATTGTAGTGCGCGTTGCCCCCATTTTAAAGACGCTTCCGTATCGCCTAAACATGCCATGCTATAGCAAATATTCGATGAAATAATAATCGCTCTGGCAGTTTGACCACTTTGCAGCGCCGCATCACTCGCCCGAATGTTTTGATTAGCTGCCGTCGCAAAATCACTATGGTGAAGAGCTTGCACGCCCAAAAAATCAAATACCCACGTTAACAAGCCTTGATCTTCACTTGTAGTTAAACCTTCGATATGTCGTACCCAGATTTCTTCATCGGCATGCCGCATTTTCAGAACCTTGTGACGAGCAATACAGGCGCCAGCAATTTCTGAGCGGATGAGGTCTTGCGCTAATTGTGCATGCTTCAGGCAAAAATCGAGTTGTTGTTCCTGTAACTTTATATTGCCAGTATCACTTTCGATGAGGCCTGAAAGCCAGTAGGAGTCCGCCTGACCACAGTGATCATTGATACCTGAAAAAAGTTGTAGTGCTTGATTAAGTTGAGTGCGGGCATCGTCATTTTTTGCTTTTAACCAATTACTTTCCGCCCTTATGAGTAGCATTCTGGCATGGCTCTGGGTTTTCTCATCGTGATTCAGTTCAATGAGGTTGAGCTTTTCTTCTATCGTGTTACAGAGTTGTAGTGCACGCGTCGTATCGCGCTGGCGTAGATGCCAGGCGAGTTGAATCGTCAGTGCCAGTGGTGCTCCCGCAGTGTGACTTTTAATCAATTGCTCAAGAGAAAATACAGTCTCATTATTGGCAAATAATTCCATGACAAGCATCTCCCATCACCGAGAAAACAGCCAGGTTGTTTCTCGTATTCTTATTTTTGAATTTATCGTGCTTGAAACATCGCGAGTTCAATTTTGAAGTGCAAGCGTATTTTTGAAGAATACCTGATTGGGTGTAAGGTATCCTAACCTTTTTCTTGGTCGATTATTCAGTCTATTCATGGCGTGATCAATCTCCTGTTGTGTAAT
>NZ_JBMPPH010000023.1:0-65766 GCF_049340285.1 Undibacterium sp. SXout20W
TGCTCACATTTATTGACTGTTAATTGTTAAAGAACCGAATGGTGTAAATTCTTTTCCGCTCAAATCTAAGCATTTATTTACCTGATTTAGCAACGAAGCGTTGTGTTCGTTTGCAGCAGAGAAGCGAGATTATGCAGCACTTTATTTACCCTGTCAACTCCCTTGCTGCTTTTGCTGTTCGTTTCGATGCATCTTATGCAGATCTTGTCGCTTTCGCGCCAACTTCATCAAATCAAACCACCGGAGTTACCTGGCTGCTGCTTTCTTCTTACTTCCCGTTTTAGCGGGAGGAGAACTATAGCAAAGGCATGCCTATGAAAGCAAGCTTTAAGCATAAATTATTTATATGGAATAAAGAAATTAGTACGGATCGCTTTTCTGATTTTGATCTGCTATCTATCTGCTATCTATCTATCTGCTATCTATCAAGGGCATCGGCGGACTTTAGAACGGATAAAATCGATCTATCAAATAGACTTGCATTTTCCAATAACCTTGCTGTTCCATGATTTAGATGATGGCAAAAATCATCGATGGTGATAAAACCCGGCGCAGCATGAGATTTAAAACTCAGAACCAAGCTATTTGTTCCAGGACTACTCCAGTGCACACATCCGCGCCAGAAGCTTCCATCTAAACTCATTTCAATCGCTGTACCAGCGACCAGTCGCGCCTTCATTTCGTTGGCGTCTGTTACCTTCAATGGTTGAGTTAAGCGAATCGAATCCTCTTGTGTGCCTCTGGAGTTGAACTCTTCTTCTGTGAGCATCATGATGGTCAATCCTAGCTCAGACAAAATATCTATTAAATACTTGCGCATTTCTTGCGACTTGTCCCCTGTCGCAATGTCTGAGATTATCAGAGCAGGTTGTTTTGAAAATTCCCCAAACAGAGTACGAACTTCTTCCAGGGAGAGATCGGAATTTGTGCCTGGTGTGGGCTTTAATGCGCGCGAGTGTGCGTCCGCCAACCAGTTGGTTAATGCATTTTGTTTAAATTGACTCAACTCTGAAATTTCCATGCCCCGCTTTAAACAATCCATCATTGGCGGAACTAATTCGGCAAATAACAACCTCTCCTCTTGAGTGACCTTAGGGCGGATACTCCAGATGACATCAGGGACAAACTTCCTAAAATCTCCCGCCAATTCTGGATTTTGTCGGTCAGCGATATTAATCGCTCTGACCCACTCGTTTTCGAGAAAAGTCAGAAATGGTGTCGGCAAAACTAAGCTAGAAAGCGCAGCCTTCATGGTGTTCGATGTTTGTTCGAACTGGCTAAACCGAATTTGCGCTTCCTCGATCGACTTAACGGTGCGTCTTATGACCTTGTTCTGGATGCGCAATTCCCGCAAAACAAAAATATCGAAGCGATTAATAATTCTTTGGAACAATCCTGGGATACTACAGTCGTGCTGAACGAGCGTTTTAAAGATACGCTCGACTTCCGTTGCAAACTGCAGTTTTTGCGAATCGATATGCTGCACGGCGATCGTGACGGAGGCAATGCGATTCAATAATAAACGTGCCGGATGTTGGCTTGAGATCAAAAAATGCTGATCAATCAAGGCCAACTGCAAGTAAAGAAATTGCACGCGACCAATTTGAATCCGCAAGTCAATAGGAAGCAAGGAATCGAATAACATGGATTCAAAGATCAACGCGACAATATCAATTCTCATTTGCGCTTGCCTCGTGCGGACAAGTTGCATCAAAACATCGCGCTGTTCATGAATCAAGTTCCGTATCTCGCCACGCTCGTTGATCATATCCTTCGCTGCTGGCGTCAGCAATTTATGCATCTGACCAATAACGTCGTGGCAGTCCAGTCCGGCAAATGAAAATTTTGCCGCTGAAGCGGGGATATTGCCAGCTGAAACTTCCTGCTGATGAGCTTTCTGGAGTTGCTGTACTAAGTCTCGGATAGCAGCTAAATTTTGCTTATCGACGCTAATCGTCGAATCCGAAGGCTGTGGTGGTGGGCGAACTCTGGATTTAGTTTCCCAGCTTAAATCATCTTCAGCACCAAATGCAATGCGCAATGAATCTCCAAGGGCGCCACCACCTTCAAGCCAATTCAATGGGCCGGGCTCACGATTCCCAAGGATAATCTGATCTGCCGGAGCGATAGAGAAGCCAGCACGTCCACGTACAGCCATTAATAATTGTTCGATATTGATGGCAGGCTTCGTCATGAGCTGCGGAAAGTCCGCCGGAGGAACATTGTAGGCGGGTTTGGGAGCTGACGGGCTCCGCGCATCTGTGCGTTTCACACCGAGATGGTGTGACTGTACATCCTCAAATAGTGCCGATAATGCCGGCCGAGGTGCCTGGATTTTTGGTGCTTTATTTATCTTTAACGTCAGTTGCGAGCTAATCCCATGTTTGGCAAATGCTGCATTGGCAACTTGGTACATCTCTTTAACGTTGAAAGTGATACTCTCACCGATTTGCGTTATGAGTATCGCAGTCAGCTCGGGTGAAAATTTCAGACTATCAACGGCGAGCGAAATACAGCGAGCCAGGAGATAGGGGCGAAATGGATTTTCACGTTCGCGAATGTCATCTTGTCCAAATAACACTGCCAGACGAAGATTTAAATCAACCAACTCCTGTTCGGCAGCATCGCGGAAAAGCTGCATAATGTTATTAAAACGCAGGGAATTTTCAAAAGTCGACGAATCCAGCAAGCCAACTTTGTCTAATGATAATGATAAGGCTGATAACGTTGGGCGAAAGGCGTCATAGGTAGTTGCAATACTTCTGCTAAGCAACTGATCCATATTCAGATTCATTTGTCGAACTAATTCATCACGATTTTCTTGTAAAAGCACACGGGCGCGAAAAATCGCCGCCTTTTCTAGCGGGGAATTGCATGTAGATGCCTTGACAAATAGGGCCTCAATAGCAGATGGCACAATGAATTGCACCGCATTTTGAAAGCTATCGAAAAACCCCGAACGCGCACTAGCGAGTATTTCCTTCGGCTGCATACTGATCCTATTGCATAAATTACTTCATACAATATACAAAATCCTGATTTTTGTTTGCAAGATTGTGCAAACTAATCCGGATTACAATCGGCTCGAAAGAGTCGTATTAAGCTGCTTTCTTTTTACGTGCTGCTACTTTTTTTACTGGTGCATCTACGATGTCAGCTACTTTTTCAGCAGTAGACGCTTTAGATTTGGTTGCTGCTTTGCCCGCAGCTGGGGCTTTTGCTTTACGTTCTTCAAATTCAAAACTGACCTTACCGTCTTTACCCCTCACCAAAAAAGCTTTAAACGGACGACGGGTACGTTGTGAGACGAAACCAGGTAATAAATCAGTTTTACCATCAACCAACAGTTTCACCATTTGTTCTGGCAGAATTTCTTGTTGCAAAATGATGCGTCCACTACGGAAATCGCAAGCTTTCGGTTTTGCCATTGACTTTTCGCACACATAGTTCAGGGGCATTTCATAAACGCCGTTACCGCATTTTGGGCAAGGACCGAGAGAAGTCTGGGCACTAAAATCAACGCCCTCACCCTCTTCACCATCATCCTGGTTTTGTCCAAAGTCAAATTCCAGCTTGAGATTATTATGCTCGCTGTCTGGGACAATTTTCAAGACCGCGGCAAACGGTCTACCCATTTTTGAACGGAAACCTTGCAGTGGACCAATTTCGCGTTTTGCCAATAGTTCTTCGACTTCTGCCACTTCAAATTGACGACTACCAGGTGTTTTGCTCATAGAGAATTCACATTTGGTGCACGCAAAACGGCGATAGTTTTCCTTTACCACGCCGCCACAATGGGGGCACGGCGTGTGCAAAGTTGCATAGTCACCAGGTATTGTGTCATTGTCGTACTCTTTGGCACGCTTAACGATAATTTGTGTCATCTGGGCAATTTCGCGCATAAATTCTTCGCGACTGATTTTGCCTTTTTCCATTTGCGAGAGTTTATATTCCCACTCACCTGTCAACTCTGGGGAAGTCAACTCATCCACACCAAGGCCACGTAACAAAGTCATCAACTGGAATGCTTTGGCAGTTGGCATCAACTCGCGACCTTCACGCAGCAGATATTTTTCTGTCAATAAACCTTCAATAATCGCCGCGCGTGTCGCCGGAGTTCCCAGGCCTTTGCCTGCCATCGCATCACGCAAATCGCCATCATCAACGAGTTTTCCGGCACCTTCCATCGCTGACAGTAAGGTTGCTTCACTGTAACGCGCAGGTGGTTTGGTGACGAGACCGTGCGATGTAACATGATCCGCTAAGACTTTTTCACCTTTTGCAACGGCAACCAGGGTTCCTTTGCCGTCAGTATCTTTTTCTTCCAGTGCCTCTTTTCCATAAATTGCCAGCCAGCCGGCATTGGTCATGACCTTGCCTTCGGTTTTAAAGTGATGGCCGGTGACTTCCGTAATACGTGTAGTGACCTGAAATTCGGCGGCGGGGAAAAACACGGCCATAAAACGACGTGTTACCAGGTCATATAATTTTTGTTCGGGCTCCGATAAGTTTTTCGGTGCCTGACCAGTAGGGATGATCGCAAAGTGATCGCTGATCTTGCTGTTATCGAAAATCCGTTTATTCGGTTTGACCCAATTACTTTTCAAAATCTGGCTTGCAAACTGATGATAATTGTTGCTTTCCGAAATAGTACTCAAAGTCTGCTTCACTGTATCCAGATAGTCTTCTGGCAAATGGCGAGAGTCGGTACGTGGGTACGTCAATACTTTGTGTTTTTCATACAATGCTTGCGCCAGACCCAGCGTATTTTTGGCAGAAAAACCAAATTTAGCATTCGCTTCCCGCTGCAAACTGGTCAAATCAAATAAGCCCGGCGCCATTTGTGTGGCTGGTTTTGATTCTTCAGTAACATTGCCCTGACGGCCACGACAAGCGGCGACAATCGTGTCGGCAGCGAGCTTACTCCACAGGCGTTCGGCTTTTTTCTCGGGGTCGTGTTCATCTTTTTTGAATTGCTGATCCATCCACCGGCCTTCATAGATACCAACAGCACAGACGAATTCGGCACGAACCTCCCAAAAATCACGTGACACAAACTTCTTAATTTTTTCTTCGCGCTCGACAACGATTGACAAGGTTGGCGTTTGTACACGACCAACGGTGGTCAAATAAAACCCACCTTCTTTGGAATTGAAAGCGGTCATGGCACGCGTGCCATTAATGCCAATCAGCCAATCGGATTCTGAACGACAACGCGCTGCATCTGCTAAAGGCATCATATCGTCATCGCTGCGCAACTTTTGAAAGCCGTCACGTATTGCCCCGGGTGTCATCGATTGCAGCCATAGACGTTTGACAGATTGCTTGGCTTTTGCATGTTGAGCAATCAAACGAAAAATTAGCTCTCCCTCGCGGCCCGCGTCACATGCGTTGATCAGCGCGGAAACATCTTTGCGCTTAATTAACTTCGTCAGCACTTTTAAACGCGTTTCGGTTTTTGCAATCGGATTCAAGGCGAAGTACGGAGGAATCATCGGTAAATGCGTGAAACTCCATTTGCCGCGCTTGACGTCGTATTCTTCTGGAACAGTAATTTCTAATAAATGACCAACTGCTGAAGACAAGACGTAGTCATCAGATTCAAAATAATCATCATGCTTAGTGAAACCTCCCAATGCTTTCGCAATATCGGCGGCGACTGAGGGTTTTTCGGCAATGATGAGCGTTTTTGTCATTTCGGGATTCTCGAATGGTGTTCGGTGCAAGGAAAACAATGTCGAATGTACAACATTTTCCGCAAATAAGCGTAAGACTAACCTAAATTAGCGTGGAATGATCAGCGTGGCAGTCTAAAAAACATTATCAATATACGATTTTTGTTAAAAATCTTAGTATATTGGAATGATTAGTGCAAAAGGCGAGTGGCATTGTCGTCATCTGACAACAATAATTCATCAAACATCAGCATATCAGGTTCGGCACCCTGACTCCACAACATCATCAGAACAATGATACGCAGTTTATCTAACGGCAGCGGCGATTCATTCACTGCCAAAGCACGTTCAATGACGATTTCACGTTGTAGAGAAGATAATAAACCGGCCGATTCTAAAAATTGAATAAAACCGATTGCTTGCGTCCCTAGTGCTGAAATTTCAATAGGAGCATATACACGAAAACCACTTGAGCTCTTCGGTGCTGGTTGCTTCTCATCAGTCGTGAGGGCTAAGCCAGTCAACCAATCAAGTGCTTCTGAAATTTCATCTTCAGGGAAACCAACCGCAGATAATTTTTTGACCAAGGCCGCAGTATCCGGGCAAGCGTCGGGCCGGTAATAAGTTTCGTAGAGGTAAACAAGGATATCAAACATAGCACTACTCTATCTGTTGCAGCAGATTCGGACAAGTCCCTTAGCACTGATTACGGCTTTGTTTTTCATTTTTTAATACACTGCGTGTCCTTCGGAATCAACGATATTCGAAATAACGACTATAAAAACGTATCAAAATACCTATAAAACATATTTAAAAGAAATTTCTTCACGTGAGAACCGCCTCTGATTCACTTAATAAAGTGGCAGGCAGCAAACGACCTTAAGTTATTCAGACCAACCGACGATAAAGAGCTCCCGGTAAGGCTTCAACGCGTCCAGCTAACTCTAAATCCAGCAAGTGTGCAGATAGACTTGCGATATCGAGCCCACTATATTGCACCAACAAATCTAGAGGGGTCGGTTCATAAGTGATTTTTGCTAACAATCCGGGTGCTGTTTTTTCTATATGGCACAAATCGGTATCTGCCAATAACTTCACTGACTTTTGCGGTGGAAAGGCAACTTGTAATTCCTCTAAAATATCTTGGGCCGACTCAACTAGTTTCGCGCCTTGTTTTATCAGCTGATGATTGCCCTTTGAGAGCGGTGAATGTATAGAGCCAGGTATGGCAAAAATATCGCGTCCTTGCTCGGCGGCCATTCTTGCGGTGATCAGCGACCCCGATTGTACTGCCGCTTCGACGACCAAAACTCCTAGTGCTAAGCCAGAAATTATTCTGTTTCTTCGCGGGAAATTAGCCGCTATTGCAGGTGTACCGAGTGAGTATTCACTGACTATACAACCTTTACCAGATATAGTATGTGCAAGTTGATGATTCTTTGCTGGATAAACAATATCAGCGCCGGTACCAATAACGGCGATTGTCGCGCCCCGCCCGCGTAATGCGCCTTGATGCGCTGCAGCGTCGATACCAGCAGCAAGACCAGAGCTAATAGTTAAACCAGCCTGACTCAAGGCTTCCGAAAATTGTTCGGCATTTCGTAGGCCCTGGAGGGTTGCATTGCGACTACCAACAACACCGACGCCAGGAGCGGACAGTAGTTCTATTCGACCTTTAACATACAAAAGAATAGGGGGATCAGCGATCTCTAACAAAGAACGCGGATAACGATCATCCGCAAGTGTGATGATCTGATTTTGTGGCTGTTGGCACCAGTTCTGCGTTTTTTCAAACAAGGCAAGTAGCGTAACTGATGGTGGTTGCAACAAAGCCTTGGCGATGCGAGGTGTTACTACGGTAGTCAGCTGTTCATAGCTACTTGCGAAAATTTGTTGAGGTAAACCAAATGTCCGCAGCAACTTGTAAGCTGTTCCCGCACCAACCCCAGGCGTTTGCTCTAGCTGCAACCAAGATAAAAAGTCAGCGGACAAATGGCGACCTTGTCAGTCAATCTGCTAATTACTGCGGCGAACGGGCAACATCGCCAACTTTAACGAAGTCTTTCACCTGCATAATCAAGCCGTAAGAGATATTGTCGAACACCCGGAAAATAAATACATTGCCATATAACTCGTCAGGTAATTTTACGCGACGGTTTTCATCAGTACGATCGATGATCGTCTCACCATGGCGTTCTAAGGCTAAGACCATCCCAGTATTGATGCCACTTTCACTTCCGCGATTAATGGCAACGATCTGATTCTGGCCAGCAACTGATACGCCGCCATATACGCTGACAACCCGCCCTCTGACGTCTTCGGAAGGTGGGTGCGGGACGTAATTTAAGATGGGGGTCGGTGGCAATGGCAGTAAACGATCGCCAACGGACATTTCTTCTTTTGATTTGACGACGATAAACGTGTGAACATCGCCCTCGTCACCTGCTTCACGGTCGAGCTTTAAGGTGCCGACAAATGCAGCCTCGAAACCGATTACCTGGCCGTTATCAGGATCCTTTAAAGCGACGCCGGGACGAAATACCTGGAATGAAGTGCCACCATCAAGATCGCCCCTGACATACGCTTTTTCGCCTTGTCCCATATTCACCCGACTTTCGCTGGCGGCGACAATGCGCGGAGTTCGATCAAGTGCATTTGCCTCGATAATCAAAGGCTGCGATAAGAACGGTTCAATAACCGCTGAAGGGATCGACGGGATAGCGTCTGCGCCAAGTCCCTCAACACGTGAATGGGGCGTCCATTTGACCGTCGGGACGCCGCCTGACGAGCCGTCTCCGTTGCCATTCCCATTACTCGACACGTTTGCCAAACGCAAACGTTGATTAATCCGATCAAAATACACAATTTGTCCGGGATAAATCCAATGCGGATTTCGAATATCCTCTTTATTCATGCCCCAGACTTGTGGCCAACACCACGGATTCTGTAAAAATTGCGCAGAAATCCCCCACAACGTGTCCCCTCTGACGACGAGATGTTTATCCGGCGCATCTGGTAAAAATGTACATTTGCTACTATTTGCGACAGTTTGCGCTTGCGCAATGGTTGCATCCGCCGGATTTGCAAGTGAAACTCCTGAAGCAAATGAAAGACCAGCGGCGAGGATGGCGGTGATTGTGCTAAACTTTTTCATGTACATTATCCGATGCAAGATGCTGCGAAACAGCAAACTGGCAAGCACGCAGGCAAACGCTTGCAAAACTTGCCAAATTGAATCAAATTCTGCCCATAAATCCTTGAACTAGCAAGAAAAACAGCGCAATTGCCTCCACGGCTTGTTGTGAAAAGTCTTATGTCCATATTAAATATTTTGCGTTATCCCGATCCGCGTCTTCACAAGAAGGCAAAACCGGTCACCGTTTTTGATGAGCGATTGAAAAAACTCATTGCCGATATGGCAGAAACTATGTACGACGCCCCTGGCGTCGGACTTGCTGCATCGCAAGTAGATGTCCACGAGCAATTAGTCGTGATTGATACTTCAGAAACAAATGATCAATTGCAAGTTTTTATCAATCCTGAGATTATTTGGGCTAGCCCTGAGAAGAAGGTCTATGACGAAGGCTGCCTGTCGGTTCCTGGTGTCTACGATGGTGTAGAGCGTCCTGCCGAAGTCAAAGTCAAAGCACTTAATGCCAATGGATTGCCATTTGAAGTTCATGCCGATGGCTTGTTGGCCGTTTGCATTCAGCATGAAATGGATCATTTACTCGGCAAAGTATTTGTAGAGTACCTGTCGCCGTTGAAGCGTAATCGCATCAAAACCAAGATGGTCAAAGAAGAGCGCGAAATCGCACGCAAAGAGGCGAACCGCCGATGAAGGTAATTTTTGCCGGCACGCCAGAATTTGCCGCGACAGCATTGGCAGCGATCCATGAGGCTGGCCACGAAATTGTTCTGGTATTGACGCAACCAGATCGTCCTGCGGGACGTGGTATGCAATTGCACGCTTCAGCGGTTAAACAATACGCTCTGGCACATAACATTCCAGTTGCGCAACCGGTATCGCTTCGTTTGGATGGTAAATATCCCGCTGTGGCTGCCGAAGCACATACTTTGCTGCACAGCACACCACATGACGTTATGGTGGTAGCAGCATATGGATTGATTTTGCCGTTGTCAGTGTTAAACATCCCACCACTTGGCTGCCTGAACATTCACGGCTCTTTGTTGCCACGCTGGCGCGGAGCTGCGCCTATCCACCGTGCGATTGAAGTGGGTGACCCGGAGACGGGGATTACGATCATGCAAATGGAAGAGGGCCTCGACACTGGGCCTATGCTATTGGCAGAACGTGTCGCCATTGCGGACACCGACACCACAGGCTCTTTGCACGATACGTTGGCAGCGTTAGGTGGTAACTTGATCGTGCAAGCATTACAACGATTGGCATTGGGTGAGCTACCGGCAACCGTTCAACCGGAACTTGGCATCACATACGCTGCCAAAATCAGCAAAGAAGAAGCGGCTTTAGACTGGGTATTGTCGGCTGAAAGCTTGTCAAGAAAAATCCGCGCTTTCAACCCTTTCCCTGGCACACATACACAATACGGCGATAAAACGATCAAAGTGTTCCATGCACGCGCACTGCCGCCAGCGGCATATGATGACACGCCAGTGCCGGGAGAAATACTTAGCGCATCCGCAAATGACGGTATCATCGTTGCCTGTGGTACAGGCTGTCTGCAACTCACCGAATTGCAAAAGCCAGGTGGTAAGCGACTTCCCGCTGCGGAATTTTTACAGGGTTTTCCGCTGAGTGTAGGTACGAAGTTCTCTTGATTTAAGACGGCGTGCAGCAAAAAAGCGACAGCAATCTTACCAATAGGACCACTGTCTCCCAATTCGGCGGATAAACATCCGAAACCTTGTTGGTATGGAGCAAATTCTTTGTTATCTGGTAATACTTGTTGTATTCTCTGAGGCTCAATGTCGATCAGGGCATCGGCCAGCATCGATGCCACTATCGTGTCGATCCTGACAAGAATTTAAAAAGGTAAGTGCATGAAGATATTTGTACCTGTTGCCTGCGCAATAATGCTGCTAACGGGTTGCTCCACACCGTTTTACAATGATGCTAAGTACAACACGACTACCGCTGACAAAGTGGCTAGTGGCAATGCGGCATCAAACTGGTTACTCATCGCGAAAGATGTGGCGGATCAAATTAAGCTCGGTACTGATAAAATTGGTGCTCCGGTCTTTGTTACACCACCCGCGAACCGAAGTCATTTCGCGCAAGCTTTTTATACACAGGTCGTTACTTCACTGGTGAATCAAGGTGTGACTGTCAGAAAATTTAACGATGGCACAGCACAAATCATCGACATTGATACACAATTAGTACGCTTTTCCTCGGACAAAGCACAAAATCAAGCAAATCAGCATTTCATGGGAGTTGCTGGAGTGGTTTCATCGACTAACAATGAAAATCTACCTATGTACGAAGTGATTGTCACCACATCGCTGATCAAAAATGCGCAATATGTCGCTCGACGCACTGATGCATATCCTGTCAATGAATACGATGCGTCCCTTTATAACAAGGATGCTGAATTTACTTTTAAAGTCACCGGAGGCCAATAATGTTGAAACCACTTGTACTTGCTATTAGCTGCGGCGTGTTAATCAGCGGCTGCTCATCCCTGAATAATTTCGGCGGCAACTCTTCAGCCACGTCTGCCCAGGCACTCTCGTGGAAAGAGGCAGAAACCAACGAATTCATCCCCACCAACCAAAGAGCAGCGGCGGCGTTGATCGCGGCGGCGGCCAATTCTTTAGATAAATCACGTCCGTTGATCGTAGCGACACTGGCCAACATCAACGCGTTAGAAGAATCTTCGCCGTTTGGCCGTATCGTGGCAGAACAAGTGTCCGGTCAATTTTCTCGCTCCGGCTATCAAATGGTAGAGATGAAATTTCGCGACAAAGTGTTCATTAAACAAAATGTCGGCGAACTTTTATTGACTCGCGAAATTAAAGAAGTGGCAAAAGATCACGCTGCACAAGCCGTGATTGTTGGAACCTATGCGGAAAGCGAAAAATTAGTATTCGTGAATCTGAAGCTTATTCGTCCGGGCGACAACATCGTCCTTGGCACTTACGATTACGCATTGCCGATGGACAGAACCGTTAAATCTTTGCTCGGCCGTCATTAATTCTGGCGTCAGAGACACCGCGTTCCGCGACTACTGCGAACGCGGTGTATCAATATACTCCCTATCAGTATAGATATTTGATGTCGCTTCAATGAGTATTTGCAATGACTCTTCAAAAGAATCGCCATATACTCCCCATAATCAATATAGCTTTAACGCGAATAATGCGCACATATCGAGTTCAGGTTCTAAACATCGCGCCCTGCGCCGCATGACTGATCGCCAACACTGCCGGATGGGTCAATTTACGCTGCACTGAAATGGCATAGAACTGTTCACAAATATCGTCCGTGCTGCCGATCAAATTAACATCGTACTGTCGCATTACCATGTCTGCAATCACGCTGGGGGCAGCAAACATGCCAGCGCCAGCCTGGCCAAAAGCGCTCATCAATGCACTGTCGTCAAATTCGCCAGCAATTCGTGGATGCAATTCTTGTTGATCGATCCACTGTAATAAACGTGAGCGCATGGCGGCATCTTCCCCAGGCAGCAATAGCGGCGCCCCTTCAAGACATGCGGGGAAAGGGGCAGGAAATTGCGCACTCAACCCTGAAGTAGCAAAGAAACTCACACCGGATTCACCCAGCAAATGGTTATAAGCCCGCACCTTGGCGTTCGCCGGCATCGGGCTATCTGAAATCACGACATCCAATTTATGTGCTGCCAACTCGGCCAGCAACATATCCAATTTACCTTCGCGACAATTAATGCGTAAGGTTTGTGGCAATTGCAGCGCTGGTTCCAATAATTTATACGCAACGATTTTCGGTAACGCATCTGAGACCCCGACCCGCAATTGCAACGTGCGCTCGGTCGGACGATGGTGTAATACTTCTTCTAATTCTTGCCCAAGCGCGAAAATATCTTCTGCGTAGCTTAAAACCAGACGGCCCGCCTCCGTCAGCTCAAGGTTACGCCCGTTTTTGCGGAATAATGTTTCCCCTTGGGTCTGTTCAAACAAACTTAACTGTCCACTGATGGTTTGCGGAGTAAGATGCAGCTGTTCACTGGCGCGCGCTATACTACCGGCCTTGGCAACTGCCCAAAAATAGTGCAAATGTTTGTAATTTAAATTGGACAAAGTCAGCTCGGTAATAAAATGCATCGATTTTTACGAAGTATTTATCAATTATATTCGACTTTTATTGCGGTTCATTTACTACTACACTAGTCTTGCTCTTTAAAAAAGGGTAAGACATGCCGCCAGACAGCGATGTCTTCATTATTTCAGGAGAAAAGTATGAGAATTACCGGTCGTACCAATGCAAGCAATGTGCAAACTGTTGACTATATCGACAGCACAGCGAGCGACAGTCTGAAAGTCTTGCGCAACACCTACATGTTGCTGTCCATGACATTGCTGTTTTCCGCGCTGACCGCTGGATTAACCGTCGCCTACGCCGTTCCGGGCCCGGGTTCTATCCTGACTTTAGTTGGCTATTTCGGGTTACTCTTTGCGACCACCAAGTTACGCAATAGCGCATGGGGTATTTTGTCCGTGTTCGCCTTAACCGGCTTTATGGGTTATAGCCTTGGCCCTATCCTGAGTCACTATTTGCATTTACCTGGTGGCGCAACGATCGTTATGACGGCGATGGGCATGACTGGACTGATTTTCCTGGGATTGTCAGCGTATGTTTTAGTCAGCAAACGCGATTTTAGCTTTATGGGTGGCTTTCTGATGGCTGGTATGATCGTGGTCTTGGTCGCTAGTCTGGGCGCCATTTTCTTCCAGATTCCAGCGTTGTCTTTGACCATTTCCGCAGTCATTGTGTTATTGATGTCCGGCATGATTTTGTTCGAAACCAGCAACATCATCAATGGCGGTGAAACCAATTACATCATGGCGACCGTCAATCTGTACGTGACATTGTTCAATCTGTTCGTCAGCTTATTGCAGTTGTTGGGATTTGCTGAGAAGGAGTAAATATGTTGCATTCCGTCGCTCAACCCTGGATGTGGGTGGTATTTATAGGCTTTGTCTTTGCCATGTTGGCGGTTGATGTCTTTGCGCTCGGCGGGTCACGTGCGCACAAAGTCAGCATTCGGGAAGCGGCGGTGTGGTCGGTGATCTGGGTCAGTCTGGCATTAGGGTTTGATGCCGGCCTCTGGTTCTATCTCAAGCAAACTGCTGGTGCGGAAATCGCAACAGCAAAAGCAATGGAATTTCTGACCGGTTACGTGATTGAAAAATCACTTTCAGTCGATAACGTCTTTGTATTTTTGCTGATCTTTGGTCACTTTTCTGTACCTGTCCAATACCAACGCAAAGTCCTGCTGTACGGTGTAGTTGGCGCCATTGTCATGCGTATCGTCATGATTTTGGCGGGTAGCTGGGTGGTCACGCAATTTGCCTGGGTAATGTATCTGTTTGGGCTTTTCTTGCTCATTACTGGTGCGCGGATGCTGCTTTCGTCCAACCATGAATCCGATGTTGACAGCAATCCAGTACTAAAATTAGCTAAAAAGCTACTGCCATTTACCAATGAGTTTCATGCAGAAAAATTCAGTATCAAACGCGATGGCAAACGTTTTTTCACACCTTTGCTGTTGGTACTGATACTAATTGAAGTGTCAGACGTGGTATTTGCTGTCGATTCGATTCCCGCAATATTTGCGGTGACAACCGATCCCTTCATCGTCTTCACGTCGAATATTTTCGCCATTATGGGGTTGCGTGCCTTGTATTTTTTACTCGCAGATATGGCAGATCGCTTCCATTTATTGAAATTTGGACTCGCCTTCGTGCTGATGTTTGTCGGTATCAAAATGCTCATTGTCGATTGGATGCACGTACCGACGGACATCTCATTGATTACGATAGGCGTCATTTTAGGGACTTCTATTGTTGCTAGTTTAGTTAGTAGCCGCAAATCCTGAGTTTTCGACTTTTGTTTTCCCATTGGGCGTCTCGGCATAAGAGACGCCTTTTTTTTGACCCTCAAAATTACGCTGATGACCTTGCCTTTGTGCAAAGAACGCATAACCATCTAACCACAATGTATAAGCAAAATCTCCTAAAATGGGGGCAGAATACGTCCAAGCCTTTGATCTGACGTATAATTTATCTTTCCCAGCGCCGATTTGAGATTCAGATTGCGGGCGCGTAATAAGTGCTGCTAAAAGGACGTCGCCCGATCCGCCTGCATGCACAAGCCGATCGGGTTTTTTGCTTTTAGCGAGTGAACATCATGAACTTATCCCTGCCAGTCTCTGCCACCGAAATCCGTTTGCGTGAAATCTTGCAACAACGCATCATGATACTGGATGGGGCAATGGGTACCATGATCCAACGCTACAAGCTGACCGAAGAAGACTATCGCGGCGAGCGTTTTAAAGATTTTGCCGTTCCCGGCAAAGAATTATTCGTCAAAGGCAATAACGAATTATTGACCTTAACCCAGCCGCATATCATTCAGGAAATTCACGAACAATATCTGGCAGCTGGCGCCGACCTGATCGAGACCAATACCTTTGGCGCGACCACGGTGGCACAAGACGATTACCACATGGCACATCTGGCCTATGAAATGAACGTGCAAGCGGCAAAAATTGCGCGTGCGGCATGTGACAAATATTCGAGCGACGACAAACCACGCTTTGTCGCGGGTGCTTTGGGTCCAACGCCAAAAACTGCCTCGATTTCACCCGATGTGAATGACCCAGCCGCACGTAATGTGACGTTTGATCAACTGGTCGCGGCCTATCTGGAGCAAACCCGTGGTCTGGTCGAAGGTGGTGCCGATGTGCTGCTGGTCGAAACTATTTTTGATACGCTCAATTGCAAAGCCGCGTTGTTTGCGATTGACCAGTATTTTGAAGAAACTGGCAAGACCTTGCCTATGATGATTTCTGGCACGGTGACGGATGCCTCTGGGCGTATTTTGTCAGGTCAAACTGTGCCAGCCTTCTGGAATTCCGTCCGTCATGCTAAACCGCTGACCATCGGTTTGAACTGTGCTTTGGGCGCAGCGCTGATGCGTCCGTATGCCGAAGAATTATCCAAAATCGCCGACACCTTTGTGTGCATTTATCCGAACGCCGGTTTACCTAACCCCATGAGCGATACAGGCTTTGATGAGTTGCCTGCCGATACCTCAGCATTGCTGAAAGAATTTGCGGAAGCAGGTTTCATCAACATCGCTGGTGGTTGCTGCGGCACCACACCACCGCACATTAAGGCGATTGCCGATATTCTGCAAACCCAGGCACCGCGCGTCTTGCCAACCATAGAACCAGCAATGCGATTGTCAGGGCTGGAGCCATTTACCGTTGATGCGCAGTCACTGTTCGTCAATGTTGGTGAGCGAACGAACGTCACAGGTTCCAAGGCCTTTGCGCGTTTGATTTTGAATGAACAATACGACGAAGCATTAGCCGTCGCTCGTCAGCAAGTAGAAAATGGTGCGCAGGTCATCGACATCAACATGGATGAAGCGATGCTCGATTCACAAGCCGCGATGACGCGTTTTTTGAATCTGATCGCCTCAGAACCGGATATTGCGCGCGTGCCCTTGATGATCGACTCATCAAAATGGTCGGTGATTGAAGCAGGTTTGAAATGCGTGCAAGGTAAAGCCATCGTCAACTCGATTTCCATGAAAGAAGGCGAGGCGGAATTCCTGCGTCAGGCAACACTGTGCAAACGTTATGGTGCGGCGGTGATCGTCATGGCCTTTGATGAAAAAGGGCAAGCCGATACGTATCAACGCAAGATAGAAATTTGCGAACGTGCGTATCGCCTTTTAGTCGACAAATTAAACTTTGATCCGCAAGATATTATTTTCGATCCGAATATTTTTGCGGTCGCCACCGGTATTGAAGAACACAACAATTACGCGGTGGATTTTATTGAAGCAACACGTTGGATACATCAAAATCTACCAGGCGCAAAAATCAGCGGTGGTGTGTCTAACGTCAGTTTTTCTTTCCGCGGCAACGACCCCGCACGCGAAGCAATTCACACCGTATTTTTATACCACGCGATTCAAGCAGGCATGACCATGGGCATCGTCAATGCCGGCATGGTTGGTGTCTATAGCGAACTGGCACCAGAATTACGCGAACGCGTGGAAGACGTGGTGCTCAATCGCCGTGAAGACGCGACTGAGCGCATGATTGAATTTGCCGCCACCCTTAAAGCCGGTGGCAAAAAAGAAGAAGCCACCCTGGAATGGCGTAGCGAACCAGTTGGCAAACGACTGGCACATGCGATGGTACATGGCATCACTCAATGGATCGTTGAAGATACCGAAGAAGCGCGACAAGAGATCATGAACGATGGCGGTCGCCCAATTCAAGTCATTGAAGGTTCGCTGATGGCGGGCATGAATATCGTCGGCGATTTATTCGGTCAGGGCAAAATGTTCTTGCCACAAGTCGTCAAATCCGCACGCGTCATGAAGCAAGCGGTGGCACATCTGGTGCCGTTTATCGAAGAAGAAAAGAAGCGCAGCGGCAACAATAAACCCAAAGGTAAAATCGTCATCGCTACCGTCAAAGGTGACGTGCATGACATTGGTAAAAACATCGTCACCGTGGTTCTTCAATGCAATAATTTTGAAGTGGTAAACATGGGCGTCATGGTGCCGTGTTCAGAAATTTTAGCGAAAGCGAAAGCAGAAAACGCCGACATCATTGGCCTGTCAGGATTGATCACGCCATCACTCGAAGAAATGGCCTATGTCGCTAAAGAGATGCAACGCGATCCGCATTTCCGTATGATGAAAATTCCGTTGATGATTGGCGGCGCAACCACCAGCCGCGCTCATACGGCTGTCAAAATCGCGCCGAATTACGAAGGTCCTGTCGTCTACGTGCCGGACGCATCGCGTTCTGTATCAGTCGCACAATCCTTGCTGACACCAGAAAGCCGCGACCAATACATCGCTGATTTAGGCACTGATTACGAACGCATCCGCGTGCAACACGCGAATAAAAAAGCCACGCCACTAGTGACACTGGCACAAGCCCGTGCCAATAAAATGAAACTCCGTTTTGACGGCGCGAATACGCCCGTCAAACCTAAGTTCATCGGTCGTCGCGTATTTAAAAACGTCGATCTCGCGACGCTTGCCAATTACATCGATTGGGGTCCGTTCTTCCAGACCTGGGATTTGGCAGGTCCGTATCCTGCGATTTTGACCGATGAAGTGGTTGGTGAAGCAGCGAGCAAGGTATTCGCTGAAGGTCAGGCAATGTTGAAAAAAATCATCGAAGGGCGCTGGCTCACCGCCAACGGCGTGGTGTCATTGTTACCTGCCAATACGGTGAATGATGACGACATAGAAATCTATACCGACGATAGCCGCCATGACGTAGCTTTCACTTATTACGGCACCCGCCAGCAAACTGAAAAGCCGGTGATTGATGGCGTGGCTCGCCCTAACCAATGTTTATCGGATTTTATCGCGCCCAAAGACAGCGGCATCGCTGACTACATAGGCATGTTTGCAGTTACTGCAGGTTTGGGTATAGAAAAGCACGAAAAACGTTTTGAAGATGCACATGATGATTACAGCAGCATCATGCTGAAATCATTAGCCGATCGATTAGCAGAAGCATTTGCCGAGTATTTACACGAACGTATCCGTAAGGATTTGTGGGGCTACGCTACCGATGAAGCACTCACGAATGCGGAGCTGATCAAAGAGAGTTATCTCGGCATTCGCCCTGCGCCTGGCTATCCGGCTTGCCCTGAACATACCGTCAAAACCGCAATGTTCAAGCAAATGCAGTGCGAAGAAATCGATATGTTTATTACAGAATCGTGGGCAATGATTCCCGGTGCTGCGGTGTCTGGATTTTACTTCGCCCATACCGAATCAAAATACTTCAGTGTCGGCAAAATCGGTGACGACCAGGTCAACGACATGGCCACACGCCGTGGTGTTTCGAAAGAGGACGTAGAGCGGTGGCTGGCGCCTAATTTGTAAGCAGTCGCCTGCATGACGCACCTGAGAACTGAAGGTTAGATAAGTGTGTTGAGTTGTCTTTTTTAGGTCGTGCGTAGTGTGTGTAAATGTTTCTTATTTTTAGTGCTCTACGTTCTAAAATTTGGGTAAGCTTGTTTACCGGACAATCAAAAAATTGTCGTACCAATAGGCTAAATCTGATTCACAGAGGAATTCGCCATGTAGGAGCAAAACACACTTTCCTTGTGGCTAAGTCGCCATCCGATCTGGGCATTTTTGCTGATGACGAGCAGTTTTTTGTGTTTTGGCATACTCAGTGTCGATCTGGCGAAAGTGATTTTGGCCAATGCAGAATACATTAGCGATAATGGCTGGACTGGCATTATGGATGGCGGTTTACAACAATTTTTTGAGCTCGTCAGAAATGCAATTGCCGCAATGTTTTTTTATCTCGTTTTCAAATTATGTGAACGTGTCTTAGTTGATAAATTAGCAAACCGATATTTAAAATCGCGCCAAAAATCTTGATGCAGGACTAAGGTAACAAGTCCGATTTGGTGGTCTACCTATTCCGCTTCGTTTCACTCGAAACCAAGTAACTATCTGAGCTTGACTTGCTTACCGTAAGAATTGATCCCTCCGCGGCCTTTGTACAAAATTCAATTTCAGAAACATCTTGAAACACATATTTATCAATTGTCTCTTTTTACGCTTTACAAATTCACATTTCGTGACATAGTTAAGTCTTAGGACTATGGGATGCGTATAACAGATAGTTTTTTTGTCGTCCTGACATTAATTAAAATGAATCGTTGGCGTAATTCTTTCCATTCAAGAAAAAGCGGAGCTCAGTAATCACCTTCAGTCTTTATAAAAAATAAATTGAATTAAACAACAAACTAAGTGCAAATTCATTGTTTTTATTATAATTATGTGGCTTTTTTTACAAAAATTTGTTGTACTATCGTGGCAATACAATGTTCTCTGTAAAAATGGCAAAAAATCAATTGAGATGTTTATCCCTAAGGCGCGGCCTTGTGATAAGTGAATGCGATGACTGATATTCATACACAATTTATCGACCTATCACAATTGCGTCTCGGAATGTTCGTCTACCTCGACGTTGGTTGGATGGATCATCCGTTCCCCGTCAGTAACTTCAAAATCAGCAATCAAACACAAATAGACATCCTGCGTTCGTTGGGATTACAACGCATACGCTTTTCGCCCGACAAGAGCACTGTGGTTCACACGGATGAAGATCAGGCAGCGAATTTCACCTCTGACAGTGCGGCGGCGCAAGCAGCTGCAAAAAATCAAGAAACCTCAGAAGAACGCGAGCTTCGACTGCGGCGTGATTTGTTAATCAACCAAGCTGTCAGTTTGCAAGTTTGCGAAAAACAATTTAGCAGCGCTGCCCAAACATTCAAACAAATTGGCGATCAGGTATTTTCTCAACCAAGCGTCGCAAAAGAATTATCTGAAGAACTTATCCAAAGTTTTCTAGGGCAGATTTTAGATGAGGACGAAGCGGCAATTCGGTTGCTGTCAGAAAAAGCAGGTGAAAAAAGCTCATTGCACTCAATCAATGTAACAGTCATTTCACTCTTGCTGGGAAAAACCTTAAACCTGAGTAAGTCAGATATGCTGCATCTTGGTGTCGGCACCTTGCTGCATGACATTGGGAAAGCAGAATTACCAGACCGGTTACGTTGGGTCGATGAACAATTCAATTATGCAGAAAAACAAATTTTCCAAGAACATGTAGGTCATAGCCTTGCGCTGGCACGTAAAATGGATTTACCACCAGGTGCCTTGCTGTTGATCGCACAGCACCACGAGTATGTAGATGGAAGCGGCTATCCGAGCCGCATCAGAGGCGAGAAAATGTCGTCTTTAAGCCGCATCGCTTCGTTGGTGAATTTTTATGACAATCTATGCAATCCAGCCAACCCGGCGCTAGCGATCACACCACATGAAGCCTTGTCTCAAATATTCACCCAATACAAACCGCGCTTTCATACGCCAACCTTAACCGCGTTTATTCGCATGATGGGGATTTACCCGCCGGGCTCAGTCGTACAGTTGACCGATGAACGCTACGCGTTGGTGGTCTCGGTGAACTCGGCGCGGCCAATCAAACCTAAAGTCATCATTCACGACCCGACATATCCACGTGAAGAAGCCTTAATTATCAATCTGGAGCAGGAACAACAACTCGGCATTCACCGTAGCCTTAAACCTCTACAATTACCAAAAGCCGCTTATGACTACTTGTCTCCTCGAAAACGCTTGTGTTACTTCTTCGAGCGCGGACTAGAAGCAGGTGCTGACCTGGCAGTGGGAAATAGCTAATGAAACCGCATCAATTGCAATCATTGATAGAGGGAATGCTAGAAGCCATCATTCTGGTTGACCCGATCCATTTACGCATTCTGACCGCTAATCGTACCGCACACCAATTACTCAAAGTTGAGCCTGGCAGTCTGTCAGGAAAAGGCATCATTGATATTGCTGCTGCGCCAGAAGATGTATTTTTTTGGGAAGACGTCGCCGTTGGTCTGTCAGAAAATATCCATTCAGAAACATTGTTGCAATGTGCCGACGCCAGTATTTTGCAAGTAGAACGCCGGGTTTCTCTGGTAAGAGTTGGTATGGATGGTTCATTCTACGTTGTGGCAATCAATGATCATAGCAGCCAGCGCAAAATTGAAAATGAATTAGAAAAACTGATTGCGGAATTGCGAGGCACCTTAGAATCAACTGCCGACGGTATTTTGGTGACCAACCTAGACGGTGGCATCCGTAGTTACAACCATCTGTTCGCTGAACTATGGGGGTTGCCAGACGAATTAATGACGCAACGTGATGACGGCGCGATCTATGCGTGGATGGACAAATGCATGATCGATGCCGAACGGTACACTGAACGTCTGGGTACGATCGGCCGCTCTCCCTTAATGGAGGCGACAGATGTTTTAGTCCTGCGTTCTGGAAAGATTCTGGAGCGTGTTACCTTGCCGCAATTCGCTCGCGGACGTCCAATTGGACGAGTCTATTCTTATCGAGACATCACACAAAAATTAGCCGATGAGGCACGCTTACATCTCGCAGCGAAGGTATTTGAATCCAGTACTGACGCCATTTTTATTACTGATCACGAACAAAAAATAATCACCATCAATCCCAGTTTTGAAAAATTAACGAGCTACACGGAAGCAGAAATGCGCGGCAAATCACCGCGGTCATTTTTTGCCACTGAAAGTAACATCGATTTAATTGATCAGTTATTAGCGAAACTCGAAATTAATGGCTCCTGGGAAGGTGAACTTTGGAACCGTCGTAAGAATGGCCACGCGTATTTGTGCATGATAACGCTGGTGAAATTGCAAGATGATCAAGGCAAAACAATTCACTATATTGGCTTCTTTAAAGACCGCACTGAGACGCACGCTGCGAAGCAAAAAATCGAAGAACTAGCGTTTTCTGACGCACTCACCGGACTACCCAACCGACTTTTGCTTGCCGAACGAATTCATCAGGCGATTACCCATGCCGGGCGTAAAAATGGCACATTTGCCTTATTGTTTTTAGATCTGGATCACTTTAAGCAAATTAACGATGCCCTGGGTCATCCATTTGGTGACCGAGTTTTACTGGAAGTGACAGAACGCTTGAAACGTTGCATCCGTCAAGTCGACACTGCCGCGCGTTTAGGCGGTGACGAGTTTATTTTGCTGCTGCATGAAGCAGACGCTGCCGGTGCCGAAATTTGCGCCCAGCGTGTGTTAGAAGAACTGACGACACCGATTACGTTGGATGGCATGAACTTTACGGTGACGTCGAGTATTGGTATCGCTCTCTATCCTGCTGATGGCATTAGCATGGATGATTTAATTAAAAACGCTGACAGCGCGATGTACCACGTCAAGGAGCGCGGTCGCTCGGATTTCCGTTTTTATCAAAGGCAAATGAATATTGGTTTGCTTTCGCGCATGAAGTTGGATCATGCAATGCGTCAAGCATTAGAAAAAAATCTGTTTCGTTTGCATTATCAGCCGCAGTTCGATATGCAGACCGGCAACATTTTTGGCGTCGAAGCGCTGATCCGATGGACCGATAAGGATTTAGGCGAAGTGTCCCCTGGCCAGTTTATACCTATCGCTGAAGAATCTGGTGTCATCGTTCAAATAGGTCACTGGGTCATGCAAACTGCCATGCGTCAGGCCGCAGAATGGCAACGCCAAGGCCATACACTCAGGATGAGTTTCAATGTCTCAGGCTTACAATTTCAGCAAGCAAATTTTGTTGAAACGATCGCTGCAGCGCTGACCGAAAATAATTTAGCGCCGGGAAGCATCGATCTGGAGTTAACCGAATCGGTGTTAATTAAAGATATTGATGAGAATCTGAAAAAATTAACGGCACTCGCCAAACTTGGCGTGAAACTATCGATTGATGATTTTGGCACAGGGTATTCGAGCTTGAGTTACCTCAAACGTTTTCCTATCCACAAATTGAAGATTGACCGCTCATTTGTTGAAGATTTACCGGATGATGAAAGCAATGTGGCGATCGTCACCGCAATCATTCACCTCGCGCACGCTTTGAAATTACAAGTCATCGCTGAAGGCGTAGAAACGGTAGAACAAAGAAATTTTTTAGCAACGTTACAGTGCGAAGAATTGCAGGGATTTTTATTTGCGCCAGCAATGTCAGTTGAAGAATTTGAAAAAAAGTTTTTACAATAAACTCATAACTTAGTAGGTTGCCAGTTACGCGTTTCTTCTTGAATAGCAGCAATTTGTTCTTGGTTTAAACCAGAACTGACCAAGTCACGGCTATCCAATTTTTTAGTGCCGATGTTCAGGCTAGCTTGTAATAAATACTGGTAGCCCACAATCACATTTTTTTCAATTCCTGCACCATACAAATAGTGCCTTCCCAACTGAAATTGGGCAGAAGATAAACCTTTTTCCGATGCTTGCTTTAACAAAGCCACTGCCATTTTTTCATCTTTTTGCAGGCCATTGCCTTCACTGTAAAGCATTGCAAGATGATATTGAGCGGCAGGATTTTTTTGTGCAGCTGCACCTTGATACCAGGCAGCAGCTTTTTTGAGGTCTTGCGGAACGACCTTTCCTAGTTCATATAAAGAACCCAAGATCAATTGCGCCGATGAGAAATTTTGTTTGGCAGCTTGATTAAACAAAGCTAAGGCATACGCTTCATTACGATCTTCACCTTCGCCCGTCAAATACAATAGGCCAAGATTCGTTTGCGCGCCCGGATGCCCTTGTTCAGCAGCTCGCGTCAGCCATAGGCGCGCCTCTTCTAAACTTTGATAACCGAAGTCACCATTTAAGTATGCTAATGCCAAAGTATTCTGAGCCTCTACGTCCCCCAACAAGGCCCAATGCTGCACCTGCATTTCATCTTCATCGAAATCATCATCGCCAACGGCGCTGGCACATGAAGATATGATGAGCAGTGCAAAAAAAAGATGGAGGCATTTTTTCATCATTTTTCTTTCGCTTTTTTTGACTTGATTTGATACTACGCTTTCCATGTTAAAAAAGATGTTTCCATCGTGTCGAATTAGGTAACGTATTGTTGTGGAGAAACAGGCGTCTGGCAAACTCTCAAGCACTTGATCAACCACTTAATCAACTATTAGTTAACTGACGAATAGCTGACTATTCCATGAATCGCAAGGTACACTATTAAAAATTTAAATGGAAGGGTGCAAACTTGAATCAACTCACAAAAAAGAAATATCGCATTGGGTTAATCGCCAATAGGTCTCACCAGGACGCGCAAGACTCTGCCTTAGTCAAGTTAATCCGTGGGGCTCAGCATGCCATTTCCTTTCTCGATCCCGAATTTGTGGTGGTCGGCAGAACCCTCGATACCATGGTGTCGCATGGATTGATGGATATTTGCTCTCGTGTCGAACGTTTTCCCTATGGCCGCGATGGTGGCTTGATGAAACTCGTATCGCGCGTCGTTGACAGTGACCCTCTGCGTGCCGTAGATGCCGTGATCTATTTGATTGATCCAGTTGATCCTTCTTCTATTTTCCCAGAAGCTGTTGCCTTAAAACGGCAATGCGTGATTCATAAAAAGCCTTTTCTGGCGACCTTGGCAAGCGCCCGAGAATGGCTGGAACTAGAAGCCCATTCGCAGGGCGCACCGCGCGATGTCAGTTTGGACCCAAGTTTCGATTTACAGCATGAAGGTATTGCTCTGATCGCACACGATGCAATGAAACAAAAAATGTTGTTACTTGCTGAAAAACATTTTTCGCTACTTGATCAGTTTTCACATCGCTATGCAACCGGTACCACCGGTGGTTTGCTCAATCAACTGGCACAGAAAATCAAAGGCGAAGACGCAGGGCAACACTGGGTTAAACCATATTTGTCTGGCCCCTTAGGTGGCGACGCACAACTTGCTGAATTAGTATTAGATCGTGGAATTCGTCGTATTTTATTTTTAGAAGATCCTCATGTTGCGCGGCAACATGAGGCTGATATTCAACTACTGGAACGCGCAGCACGTACCGTCACTGATTTTTCTCAGGTTGTCAGTGAAGTCGATGAAGCAGATCATTGGTTGACTTGTTTACGTCAACGAGTTGACGCTTGTTAATGAGTAACGAGGAGAAAAGATGACGCGCAGATATTCCGACATGAACCAGCACGACGCTCTGTACAAAGTCGCCCGTGCTTATCCGGGAGGATTGGAGGCGCTGGCTTCGAAGCTGGATATATCGGTCAATGTGTTGAGAAATAAATTAGCTCCGGGGATAGAAACGCATTACCCATCGTTTGAAGAGTTATCGCAAATTGTTGAATGTTGCGATGCGGCAGGCGTGAGCGATGCACATCTTCCGTTACACGCTTTATTAGGACGACACGGGCTCGCGGCATTTGTCATTCCTGAGCCGGGACAAATTAAAGATGACGACTTATCACGTACCGTTTGTCGCGTCATGAGTCAAGTTGGCGACGTTGCCGAGGCAGTGTCTACCGCCTTACTTGATGGTGTTATTACCGATACCGAAGCAGATCTCATTGAACGCGAGTTTCAGGCGGCGCTCACGGTGTTAGGCGAGTGGCGCGCACGCATACGTGCACACCGACAATCACAAGATTAAGGCGCTGTCGTTAATGAATTTATCAGGTACACAGGACAGACTATTTTCTGCGAAGATCGCTGGCTTGTTTTACAATCAGACCTTTTGTTGACGCCACCAGCACCATGTCAAACGAAACACTTGCACCTCAACCACGACCACAATCGCTGGCAGATCTGTTTATGTCATTTACGCTATTAGCTTTACAAGGCTTTGGTGGCGTACTCGCGATCGTTCAACGCGAATTAGTAGAAAAGAAACGTTGGCTGACACCTGAAGAGTTTATGGAAGACTGGGCAGTAGCGCAGATCATGCCCGGTCCCAATGTCATGAATTTGTCGATGATGGTTGGCAACCGCTATTTTGGCTTGCCAGGAGCGCTGACGGCGTTAGCTGGGATGCTGACGGTGCCTCTGATCATTGTATTGTTACTGGCCTTAATGTATTCGCAATTTGCCAGTCATCCTGGCGTTGCAGGCGCTTTGCGCGGCATGAGCGCGGTCACTTCCGGCATGATCTTTGCGTCTGGATTGAAACTGATACCAGCATTAAAAAATCATCCTTTGCGCCAGGGCGTGGCATTGATCCTAAGTGCAATTTGTTTTATCTGTGTCGGCTTACTGCACATTCCCTTACTTTACGTATTACTTGGTTTAGGTGCGTTTTCCTGGCGCCTGGTTTTTAAAAAGCTGGGGAAATAATGCCCAATCCGGAACATCTTTTATTAATACATATGCAGTGGTCTGACTGGCTGCATTTGTGGTTGCACTTTTTGATGTTGTCTTTGTTATCGGTCGGTGGTGCGGTCTCGACCTTGCCGGATATGCATCGATATCTTGTTGGACAACAGCATTGGTTAAACGATACCCAATTTAACTCCTCCATCGCTATCGCACAGGCGGCGCCTGGTCCAAACGTCCTGTTCATCGCCTTAATGGGTTGGAATGTTGGCCTGAATGCCGGCAGCATGTGGATAGGTTTGCTGGGGGTATTAATCACGATGAGTGGTATTTTATTGCCAAGTGCAACGCTGACATTCATGGCCGCCCGGTGGGGTCATGAAAATAGGGATTTGAAAATCGTGCGCAGCTTCAAGCTTGGCATGGCGCCGATTGTGGTCGGTTTATTATTATCAACTGGTTGGATTATGGCCAGCTCCCACGATATCCCAAGCAAGGACTGGCCGATCTGGTTGTTATCCGCCTTATGTGCACTGGTTGTCTGGCGCACACGGCTGCACTTATTATGGCTGCTGGCGTTAGGTGCAGGGTTGGGATGGTTTGGGCTGGTTTAGCCAACCACACTGCCATGTGACGCCAATTCAAATAACGGCAATTACTCCCCTCTACCGTAAGCGAGTCCAGCTTGGTGTTGGTGTTGGTGTTGGTGTTGGTGTTGGGGTTGGGGTTGGGATTGGGGTTGGGATTGGGGTTGGGATTGGGGTTGGGATTGAGGGTGGTCGCTTTGCTGATTACCTAAATAAAGAAAGTTCTAAGTCAAATACAACACATAAGAGTCATCAGATTTGGTTGGCGGGTCAATCCCGCTCTCCGCGTGGTGGAAACCACGTCTTTGTGTGTACAACCCCAAAAACCGTCACCTGCAATCAGACAAAACCCAAATTCCGGCTACTAACATTGTAATTCGCCAAATTTGGTAACAAGGTCAGCAAATCGCTGTCGGAGACACCAAGCCATTTACCTAAAGTCGCCGCATATTGATCGACCGATGTGGTTGGCAACAACCGTCCCTGACCGACGTCATCAGGGCCATTGGATGCGATAACTGGTGGCGTGCCATAAAAACGTTGGCCATTCACCGCACCGCCCATCACAAAATGCATACTGCCCCATCCATGATCAGAGCCATCATTGTTACCGCTCAAGGTTCGTCCAAAATCAGATGCCGTAAAGCTGGTCACATTATTGGCGACACCCAACTCTACCGTGGCGTTATAAAAAGCGGACATCGCGTCTGCCAAACCTGTCATTAATTTTGGATGAATAGTTACTAAACCATCGTGCGTATCAAAACCATTCATAGACACAAAAAATACCTGGCGTTTCGCGCCTGTCGTCGCCGCAATTGAAATCATGCGCGCCACCATTTTTAATTGGTCGCCGAGATTATTCTGAGTCGGAAATACCGTTTTTAATGCCGGTGCACTCGCCAATGCACTGGTCAAGATCGCATTGGCATTGATGGCGCGGCTATTGATGCGGTTGTATTCATTTTCCAGAAGGTGTGTGCGGCTTTGCGTTACCAAGGCCTGCAGCGCACTTGAACACGCAGCGGAACCAAATAAAGGCGATTTAATGCCGTTGAGTGGCACGGAACCATTCGTAGAAACCTGATACTGTACGGCAGTATTGCCAGCGAGATAAACGGCATTGCCTGAAACATTAATGCAGGTAAACGTCGAATTAGTATTCGAAGATTGAAACAGATCCCCCATCTTTCCACCCCAGCCTGACCGTGCACCTTCCGCTGACGAAGACTGCCAGACCGACTGCTGATCGTTATGAGAAAACAGCTTAGGAGGTAAAGGCACGCTTTTGTTGGTGTACTGTAATTTGGTAGTTGGTTGAACCAGGGTACCAACATTTAAAATCACGGCCATCTGGCCGGCGCTAAAAATCGGCATGAGCGGCGCCAGTTCGGGTGCCAACGCATATTGATGGCTAAAACCTGCGCTATCAATCGGCGCTTTGAGCGGATTGAGCACGGTGCTAGTCAGTAAATTTTGCGCATATCCGAGGCTGGGACGCAAATTAAAATACGCGTTATAGCCGGTCGTATCGTAAGGAATTAAGGTATTACCGTAATCGTTACCGCCATACAGAAAAATGCAGACCGTGGCCTTATAGTCAGTCGCGTTGGCAGCAGAAGCTTCAGACAAAGCGGCTAAATTGAGCGCCCAAGGCGTCGCGACACCGGCAATGGATAAACTGGAAGCGCGCTGTAAAAATGCGCGCCGTGACGCATTCATCGTTGGTTTATTAGTCATGATGAATTCCTTATTTCTGAACGATATATTCGGGGGCTGCAAACACTAAAGTGAGTGCCGCATAAACACGGTTCGCATTCGCCGCGTCGGTACCGCCAGGCATACTGCTAATCGCTGTAACGAGTGCAGAAATCGTCGCGTCGCTCAGTTGCCCGGCCGCGACTACAGTATTGATTTCTGCCAATAAAGCACTTGGTGTCGCCGCTAATGGTGTCAGACTACTATAGTCAGGAACCAGGTCAGTATTCCCTTTGCTGACGATTCTCTGCATAAAATTAACGTAACCAATCACCGTGGATTCATTCGTAATCTGGAACTCGGGTGCCACCAAGGAAGCGTTTGCAATCGAGGTATTTGGTGGCACATAACCAGGCCTGAAAAAGTTAAACACGGAGCCCGATCTCAGCGGGCTCTGACCTAGTTTGGAAGACGCATCGCTGGTATTGCCTACCGTCCACAAATCGCTTACTGAGGTGACATTGTAGGCACGCGCCCAGTTCAAAAACCGATAAATCGGTTCGCGCAATTTGCCGAATTGTGGGTTGGTCAAATTACTACTATTGCGCGCTTCATCATCCAGCAATATGGCTTTGACAACCGCAGCCAGATTGCCTTTCACGTTATTGCCGTCATTTAAAAATACCGTAGAGACGCGTTGCACATAGGCGGGCGAAGGGTTGCTGGTCACCAGTCGTTGAATCAGCTGCCGGCTCACAAATGGTGCCAGATTCGGATGAGCAAAGACGATATCCAACGCTGCCGTCAGGCTTTGTGCGCCAGTCAAACCAGCAGGGACAGTACTGCCAAGGAAAGTCGAGGCGCCAGTTTCATGCTGACTTGCTACCTGTGTCAATGGCCGTTGATGAAAATCTGGCGTCGTCGTATTGCTGGTCGATAAATCGAAATTCCACCCCGTAAAAATGCGGGCTAATCCGGTAATATCAGTGAGGGTGTAGGTCTCTTGATTGGCACCATTGACGACCACGGGAGTCCCATCTGGATTCAGTTTTAGCAGACCAATGGTGAATAATTGCATCAGCTCACGAGCATAGTTTTCGTCAGGGAGAGAATCGATTTTTGGGTTCGCTTTTATGTTGCCAACGAATGTCAGATACTGTCCCATTGCTGTACTGGTAGAAATGACCTGTAATAAGGTTCTGTAATTACCAAAGGCGTTGGCCTCCAATAGATCCAGATAGTTTGCGGCCGCAAAAGCTTGCCAGCCAGAACCTGTCAAACCGTCAATACCAACCACCAATATCTCAGACAAAGCGTGCGCTACCCGTTGTCTTAGCGTGTCGGGTGACGTCATCAGTTTGTACCAAACCACCGAATCAAAGCCATTTTGGGTAAAAATATTGGCGGCAGCATCGTAGCCTTTGGTTTTCAACCAATTCCATCGACTCGCCGATTGCGGCAAGGCGATTTGCGCGTCTATCCATGCTGAATAACCAGACGCTTTAACCTGAGCAATATGGGCACGAGTCGCGCCGACAGACGCCTGCGCCAGAAAGCGCGACGCTTCAGCATCAGTCGGTGCGACCGCGACCGGCGGGATCGTCGAAGAGGACGTCGAACTCGACGCAGAACCGCCGCCGCATGCCTCTAAAAGCAAACTCGCACCGATCACTGAGGAACTGGCTTTTACAACTTTTCCAGCTTTTTCAGCTTTTTCAGCTTTTCCAGTTTTTACTGCGTTTGCGCCTGCTAACGAAGGATCTTCATTCATTTCTAATGTGACCAGGTTGCCGTTTTGTAGCAAATTTTCTAACAAAGTGTGTTGCATGACTTACTCCAAATGGTACACGCGGTAGCAAAGCGCTTATCAATACGAATTAGCTTAGCGGATGGGATCGATCTTACCTAAGGGAATTTGTTGTTTCAAATGTTACAAATTCAACCACGTTGTCGTAAGATCGTATTTTTTCATAGGGAACTTAGTGAGCGAACTGGGTCTCTGATGTAATGAATTGTTACACATTACTTTTTTATGACTTGCAGAAATGGCATCCGTGGTAGGTGTCTAGCAATCTTTGTTACAGTGCCCGGCGTAGATTAAGGTATCCTTGGCAACTCAAAATTCAGATATCCCGAAACATCACCCATGAAGTTGAGTATTGAAGCACCTGAAAATGACAACGATATTACCGATCCCGGTGAGATTCACCTGCATCTCAGGTTTCGTCCGGCCAATTTCATCGGTATTACAATCGTAGTCATCATTCATGCCCTGTTGCTTTATTTTTTGCTTCATATTCAGGTAGAAAAAAAGAAAAAGCAGGGGGATGATGCTGGCTCACGCACACCCATGGTATTAATTTTGGACAAAGCCGTTATGGCCAAGATGGCAGCGCCAGCACCAAAAAAATCGACACCAAAGCCGCCCGTCATCCCGCATACCAAGAAGTCGATCACGCCGCCAACGCCTGTGGCACCTGTTCAGACAGCACAAACGACAGTCAAGGAACCGACACCTATTGTCGAAGCACCGCCACAGCAGGACATGATGAGCATGCTCAATGCAGCACGTGAACGCCGTCGCGCCCAGCAAGAGGCAGCAAATCAAGACGAGCAAGCGGCAAATCGGTCCAGCCACGGTATGAGTGCGCAAGAAGTAGCGGAAGCGAATGTTCGCCATAGCATGCAGCAAGCAGCTGGACGTGAAGGGACGAATGGTGTGTTCCATATTACAAGCATGAGCACCCGGGTTGGTAGCTTTTCGTTCCGTGGCTGGAAACCGACGTCTGGCAATAGCTGGAAACAAACCATCGAAGTCGATGCTGGTTTAGGCGGCGACCTGCAAACCGCCATGGTACGACGAATGATAGAACTCATTCGCTCGCATTATCCAGGCGACTTTAGCTGGGAGTCGCCTCGTCTCGGACGCGTGGTCACTCTTTCTGCGCGCCCACAAGACAGCGAACAGCTGGAAACCTTCCTGAAAAAAGAGTTCTTCGGCAGTTGAGTTGCGGACTCTACACAACTGAATCTACGCAGCAGACTCAACAAGGTGCAACCGACGGTAAAGACTCCCGACATATTTCAAGATGCGTTCTATGCCGGAGCTCGGTTCTTCCAACAATAGATCACAGTCAGTGTGTGCCGTCAGACATAACCAGCCGCCCTCACTCACTGTATAGCGATCACCTTCCGCCACCGACATTGTAGAGCTCATACAAATGCCTTCCGACACGTTCACGCACTTTTGTACGCTGATGCGTCCTGAGCGTACATGGATGTGGCTGGATTTGTTGATACGCTGATACAAGCATTGACCTTGACCTATAAATTGGGTTTGCATTGCTCTCTCCTGAGAAGCAGTTGGTGAAGTTCACAGCCTAAACGTCAGTACGCATCACCAACAGGCACAGAAATTTACTATCTGTATCGCAGCACAGGCTAAAATTATTCACTGTTATGGTCATAAATTTGTTTAACTGTATCTTTGCCAGCCACGACAGAACACGGATGATTTACGGATGCAAGCACCTACTCTATATCGCCAATTAGCGGAACATTATCTGAGCGCCATCCGCCATGGCACACTTGCGACCGGTGATCGCATGCCGTCGGTGCGTAAGCTGATGCAATTGCATGAAGTCAGCCTGTCAACTGCCCTGCAAATGTGCCGCTATATGGAAGCGGAAGGATGGTTGGAGGCACGCCCCCGCTCGGGCTATTTTGTGCGCCAACCCCGACGGGTGCGCCTGGCGCCAGCGCTAGAACCCAAGCCGGCGACGGGTATCGATCCGGCACAGTTTGTCGGTATCCATGAACGTGTTTCTGGCATCATTGCACAGGGTCAACGATCAGTGAAAATCAATCTGGCACGCGCTACAGGGGCGCCAGACTTGTACCCACATAAACAGTTGCGCCAACTCGCAGCCAATTTGCTACGTCAACATCCACTTTTATTAACCAAGGCCATTTCACCCGGCGGCAACCGCGAATTAAAAGCGGCGCTGGCAAAACGCGCGTTGGATGTGGGTATCAGTACGCCTGCAGATGAGGTCATCGTCACCAATGGCTGCATCGAAGCGTTGAACCTCGCATTGCGCGCAGTAGCACACGCAGGCGACGTCATCGCAGTAGAATCACCGACGTTTTATGGCTTGCTGCAAGTACTCGAAAGCCTGGGGATGAAGGCTTTAGAAATCCCCACCAGCCCCAGCACAGGTATTTCAATCGAAGCCTTAGAACTGGCGATGCAAACCTATGACAATATCAAAGCAGTTGTGGTGGTGCCACATTTACAAAATCCGTTAGGTAGCATCATGCCCGACACGCATAAGCAAAGGTTAGTGGCGCTCTGTGAAGAAAAGAACGTTCCACTGATCGAAGATGACTCCTACGGCGCGCTGGCCAATGGTGACAAGATTCCGACGGCGGCCAAGCACTGGGACCGCACTGGCAATGTGATTTATTGTGCCTCGTTACATAAAATTTTAGCACCCGGTTTGCGTTTGGGTTGGATGCTGGGCGGGCGCTGGCAAGCACGTATCAGCATGTTCAAATATGCTCAGACGCGCTATAACGAAGAGTTATCGCAACTCATTGCTGCCACCTTTTTACAATCTAGTAGCTATGACCGACACCTGCGAAAATTGCGCGCCACACTGACACAACAACGCGAAAAAATGGCGGAAGGCATTGCGACCTATTTCCCCGAAGGCACGCGTTTAACCATTCCCGATGGTGGCGTATCGGTATGGGTAGAGATGCCGCACCAAGTGTCGTCACGTGCCGTTTTTGATGCCGCATTACGTCACGATATTCTAGTCTCGCCGGGTTTGCTGTATTCGAATTCGAACCGCTTCGATCATTTTTTACGGCTCAATTGCGGCACCCATTACTCGCATGAATTAGACGATGCTTTGCGGACTTTAGGCCGCATCGTCAATGATATGGCACAGCGCAGAAAAGACGCTGCGGCATAAAAAAACTCCCGCAATCACCGAAGTGATGCGGGAGTTTCAGACCAATCTCAGGTTACATCTTGCTGTCTAACCTCGGACAACTTTACATCTTATTTGAACTTGTAATTCAAGCTCAGTCTAAACATACGACCTTGTGCATCTTGGAAGCTCGATGGGATTGCGCCACCAATACCAAACGCACGAATGTCCGTCGCGGCTAACTGGTTAAACACATTCAACACGTTTGCAGAGATCACTGTATTTTTAAATCCAGTGTACACAAAGAAGTAATCAACAGTCTGGCTTGAACCAACATAGCATGCGCTTACCTTGTTTGTTTTGCATGCCGCATTGTTCCATGTCGCATCGTACTTACCTTGTTGCAATGCATAACCATTGTTGTAGTTTAAGCGGAAACCATTCGTGAAACTACCGGTTTCCAACGCTGCCGTCGCATTAGCATTGACGTGTGCGAAACCATATTGGCCAGCCAGATTCTCAGTAATATCACTGATGTTTGAATCTTTGTAGCTGATCAGGTAGGTACCATCAATTCCAACACGTAAGGTGCCGAGGTTTTCAAACTTCGCTTTACCTTTCAATTCAACGTCAACACCGCTGGTAATTTGCTGCGTCAGATTCTCCATCATTTGCGTTACGTTTTGCAACGGACCGGATGTCACGCCATAAGCTGCAATTTCTGCCGTAGTAAATGTAGGATCAGCTGCTGGGTTCAATGCTGCACGATTTAATGTCGTACCTGCTGGCAACGGGCCACCATTCAAGACCTGAGCTATTGAAGGAATACCAATCGTGCCTTTACGATCAATATGCCAGTAGTCGAAAGAGGCCGTGAAGTTTTTAATCGGCTCAATGACGATACCAACAGAAATTGATTGTGATGTTTCAGGTTGCAAATCTGGGTTATTAAGCGTTTTAATCGCCAAACCAAAACTACATTCCGCGCTATACACAGCCTCTGCACGGGCATATAACAGTGCCGCCTGCGGGTCATTCGGATTCAAGGCATTTGCCTTATTGTTCAAATCATTTTGCAAATTTGTCGCTTGTTGGCAACGCTGAGGATCTGAAGTACCACCGCTGTATGCAAACTTAGTTGATTGGGCACTTTCTACCATGTTTGGTGCACGGAAACCGTTTTCGATCGTACCACGCAACAAAATTGAATCCGTTGGTGTATAACGGAAAGCCAGACGTGGTGAGAAATGTGCTGCTAATTGAGGATATTTATCAACACGGGCTGCTGCTGAAATTTCAAATTTCTTAAATACTGGAATATTGAACTCAGCAAACAGAGAGCTCGTGTTACGTGAAGCATCAGAGGAGCTAGCACCGTAACCGACAATATCGCCGACCAACAGATTGGCTGACGGCGTATTGGAATAGCTCTCATGGCGTACTTCACCACCGACCGCAAAGCCTAAGTCACCAGCGGGCAACTTCGCCAAAGTACCACTCAGTTTAGCATCAACAAATGCTTGCGAATCTTTACCTTGGTAGCCAAAGGCTGGGAACAAGGTATTCAATACCGCCGCACTATTGACCTGACCTGGATGGTAGCCATTTGGTTGATTAAAGAAATTTGGGTCTGTTGCCGTGTAGGCCAGATTCGCAGAGCTGACGTTACCAGTATATTTATTGTAATCGCCGATCGTCTGAATGAAGCCAGAACTACTAAACGCGCCACGCTGAGTTGTCGTTGTTTTAGAACCCATTACACCGGCAGCTGTTTCCCAGTCAAAGTCTTTAAACGTTCCACGTAAGCCACCGATGGCACGATACTCACTGCTATCCACATTCTGGAATGTTGGCGCGTCAACAAAGCGGTAACGCAATGCGGCACCTGCCTCACCAGCGGAGTTCAGCGGATTCGTCACTGGCAACCCGAGGTAATTAAACGTCAGAGACTGACCCGTTGTCGGGTTACCCCAACCAATCGTACCCAGACCATCGCCATAGTAGGTAAATGGGCTGATGTATTTAGTGGTGATTTTTGAATACAGTACTTCGCCGAAAGCTTGCGTGCCACCGCCAAGATTTAATGTGCCGGAACCGTAGAAGTTCGCACGTTGCGATTCAGGAACAGCTTGGAAGCGTTCATATTTATTATATTTACAGGCGCCGCCTTGAATCAAACTTGGATCGCAGCCGGGAACTGGTGTGACTGTGGCGTCAACAATATTTCCTGGATAAGAATACGTCGAATATTTACCAAAATTTGGAGAATACTTCAGCAGTGCAGGATCTGTATATTGCAACAGATTTGTCCACATTGTGCTTTCACGTTTGTAGAAATCAGCATTCAGCAGGACGTTATAACCATCTTTATCGTACTCACCGAAACCGCCAGTAATCGATGCTTTTGTCGTTGCGAATGCACCACCATGGGAAGACTGCGTGCGGTCAGCACTGACGTCAAGACCCTGGTAATTCGATTTGGTAATGATATTGATAACGCCAGCAACTGCATCTGAACCATAAATCGCGGAAGCACCCGTTTTCAGGATTTCTACGCGCTCAATCGCGTCCAGAGGAATCGCGTCAACGTTAGAGAATACATTGGTGTAGTCAGCTAACGCATAAACCGGGAGACGGCGACCATTCAGCAACACCAAGGTTGATTGTTCACCTAAGTTACGCAAACTTACACTTGTTGCGCCGGGTGCAAAACTATTGCTGCCGCCGATATCACTGAGGCCACCTGTGGATGCAGACAGATTACCGATCAGATCAGCAACGTTCGTCACGCCTTGACGCATGATATCTTCATGCTTGATCACTTGTACCGGCGAAGTACTTTCAGTATCAATAGATTTAATGTTTGAACCTGTGATCACCACACGTTCCACTTTATCTGTATTTGGTGTTGTTTGTTCTTGCGCGTGTGCTGCCATCAAGGTGCCGGTCGCGAAAACTGCTAACGCGACGCGTACTGCGTTGACCCCAATTTTTTCTCTGAATTCCATACCCGCTCCCAGTTATTTGATAAGTGTTTTTTTATTTGCTTTAATTTGCTCTTATTTGCTTTAAATAGGGGCACTAAAAACATCGCTGTGTCGAACTCAACCACGGTTCCGAACAAAATGCGTACAACGTTTTCAGTTAAATTTTTCTAATGAAAATTTTTTCCCTATTTGTTTAGATTATTAAATAAATTGTTACAGGAGTGTTGCATGAAGCGTGTCACATACAACACTTTTAAAAAGGTATGATCAAATGCGGAGAAGCTTCGGTGTTGCCATCTTTTTACTGAATTAATTTCGAAATTAAGCCAATTAAACTTATTTTCAATGGCAGGAAATAAAGAAAACGTCTTTATTTAGACGATAAATGCGCTTATCTCCTCTTTTAATTATTAAAAACACCACATAAATTTGTTTTTAGACAATGTCGTTTATGAGCTTATAAAAATTCATTCTTAAGCGAATCTAATTATTTCTAATTATTAACAATTGTTTGGTGTGGAAAGCCACAATAGCCGTGTAATACTTAATTTTTCATAATGGATTTTGATATTTCATTTTGACCATAAAATAGCCGACAGAAAACAAGTCAGCATCGGCGTTACCTGTTTAAAACATGGTGACACCTTCCCACACAACGGAGACATAATATGCAGTCGCAGCCGATCTACAAATCCCTGTATTTTCAGGTGATTGTTGCCATTCTACTGGGCGTCTTTCTCGGGCATTTCTATCCCGAATCCGGCGCCGCCATGAAACCGTTAGGGGATGGTTTCATCAAACTCATTAAGATGATGATTGCCCCGATTATTTTCTGTACCGTGGTTATTGGTATTGCGGGCATGGAAGACATGAAAAAAGTCGGCAAAACCGGTGGTATGGCTTTGTTGTATTTTGAAACAGTGAGTACCCTGGCATTAATTGTTGGCTTGTTTATGGTCAACATCCTGCAACCAGGTGCGGGCATGCACATTGATATACATTCGCTGGACACCAAAGGAATCGCCGCCTATACAGGTCCGGGAAAAATGCAAACAACCGTTGACTTCCTGATGGCGATCATTCCGACAACGCTCGTTGATGCATTTGCAAAGGGCGAAATTTTACAAGTTTTGTTGATCGCGATTTTCTTTGGCTTTGCGCTACATCGCTTTGGTGGCCGCGGTACGCTGGTATTTGATTTTATCGAAAAAATCTCTCACGTCTTGTTTACAATTGTCGGCTACATCATGAAAGTTGCACCGATTGGCGCGTTTGGTGCGATGGCCTTCACAATCGGTAAATTTGGTATCAAGTCCTTGTTGTCGTTAGGTTATCTGATGGCGACTTTTTATGGCACTTGCTTAATTTTTATCTTTGTCATACTCGGCTTAATTGCCCGCTTTCACGGCTTTAGTATCTGGAAATTCGTCAAATACATCAAAGAAGAGTTACTTATTGTGCTCGGCACGTCGTCATCTGAATCCGCGTTGCCAGGCATTATCGGTAAATTGGAAAAACTGGGCGTCAAAAAGTCGGTTGTTGGTTTGGTGATTCCAACGGGCTATTCGTTTAATCTCGACGGTACGTCGATTTATTTGACGATGGCGGCAGTATTTATTGCGCAAGCGACCGATACGCCGATGACATTGCTGCAACAATTGACTTTGCTGGCGGTATTGTTGTTAACATCCAAAGGCGCTGCAGGTGTGACGGGTAGTGGCTTTATCGTATTGGCAGCGACACTGTCTGCCGCGAGCGACGTACCTGTTGCAGGCCTGGCTATCATCCTTGGGATCGACCGTTTTATGTCTGAAGCGCGGGCCTTGACCAATCTGATAGGCAATGGCGTTGCAACGATTGTGGTGGGTAAGTGGGGTAATGATGTCGATATGCAGCGTCTCAATCGCGTATTGGATAACCAACCGGTTGCAGACATTGAAAAGCAAGATGAACACGAAGCGATGATATCAAGCGCAAAACATCTGTAAAAAGATCGTCGGTCAGCATCAAAAAAATAGCGAACTGTGGGTTCGCTATTTTTTTTGTTTCAAGATAATTTGGGGAATTTAAGTTCGGAACTTGAATTCGAAATATAAGTTCGGAATTTTAATTTTCGACTTAAGCGTCCTGTTTTACTTTTCTCATATGCAAATAAGCCATCACCAACGCTACAAACTGCACTGACGCGGCCATAAAGAATGGTGCTCCTAACAACAAACTTCCGCGTGGCGCATGACTCACTTGGGCTAACAGCGACGTCCCCGCCAGCGTCGCGACCACACTCATAATACTGGCCAATGCGCTCAATGAACCCATGGCTACCCCTTGCGAACGCGCATCAACGGCACGCGAAAAGAAAGCTTGCAACGCTGGACCGGCAGCGAAAGCAAGAACATTACATAAAATCAGCACGTACATCATCCAACCTTGCGTAGCCAGACCATAAAGAGTCAGCGCCGTGCAGGATGAAATCAGTCCAAACAAGATCGCCTTGGCGTCACCGACCCATTTTATATAGCGACCAAGGAACACACCCTGCATCACGACGCTGGAAATTCCCACCATAAATAGCGACAAGCCATTTTGCATCGGTGTCCAGCCAAACCGCAATTCGGTCGATAATACCCACGTCGTTTGCAAAGTGAACTGGGCAAACATGGTTAGTCCATACACCCATACCAATGAACCAACGCCACGCAAATGTGCGAGGCCACTCAAACCCGCAAACGGATTGGCAGATTTGATTGAAAATGGCTTACGGTTGGCCAAAGCCAGGGATTCTGGTAAAGAAAAATAACCATAAACCACATTCAATAAGGACACAACCGCTGCCAGATAGAACGGATAATGGATGTTCACTTCCCCGAGCAAGCCGCCAGTGACGGGGCCACAAATAAAGCCCAATCCAAACATCGCGCCAATTTTACCTAGTGCTTTACTGCGATTTTCGGGGGTTGAAACGTCGGCAATATAAGCGTTAGCAACCGACAAATTACCCGCCGTCACACCGCCCAATGCGCGTATGATAAGCAGCCAGAATATGCTGGTCGCCTGCGTGAGCAGTAAAAAATTAAGCCCCAGACCAAATACACAGGTGAGCAAAACCGGACGACGGCCAAAGCGATCACTCAATGCGCCGATAATCGGTGCAAAGAAAAATTGCATGACGCCATAAATCGCCACAATCGCGCCGTACCACTGTGCCTGGGCGTCAGCTTGTTGCGTAAAATGCCCGACGAGCCTGGGGAGCACTGGAATAATCAAGCCAATGCCCAGAATATCGAGAAATACCGTTATCAGCACAAAACGTACGTTTGTCGAAAGTGGGCTTGGTGCAGGGCTAGCAGCGCTAGCAGGAAGCTCGGGTACAGTCATCCTTGTGGGCTTTCATTGAAAAAAGAGATGGTTCAAAGACAAATAATTGCGGCATTGAAACAACAATCGTTTCAGGCGCACTAAGTCACCTGTCTCAGCTGTCATTTTCATGCAATCGCAATAGTATATGATTCAATCCATGGGATTCTTGCAAAAATAGTTTTTGTCAGGGAGTTCGATGGTCTAGCCCTTCAATTCATTGTTTCTGCCTTTTTGCCCATCATCATGCATGTTTGGGTGCGGCGGCGGTTGAAGCGGCGGACGTTGACCCAAATTCAACATGACGTTTTAGGTATTCAGGAGCACTTATGCCCTTATTTGATCACTTTCTGGTGATTGCTTTGTTAGTCGCCATCAGCGCCTTTTTTTCGATGTCAGAGATCTCACTGGCAGCGGCGCGTAAGGTGAAATTGCAAGTCCTCGAAGCCGAAGGCGAGCCGCGCGCTGCTAAAGTATTAGAATTGCAACAAGAGCCGGGGCATTTTTTTACGGTGGTGCAAATTGGCCTCAATGGTGTCGCGATCCTCGGCGGTATATTAGGTGAGCAAGCTTTAACGCCGTATTTTGCGAAGGTGTTCCATACGATGTTCGGCGATGCATCCTGGGTCGATACTGCCAGTTTTTTGAGTTCTTTTCTATTCGTTACGTCGATTTTTATCTTATTTGCCGATTTAATGCCTAAGAAATTGGCCATGATTGCACCGGAAGCAGTCGCTATATTCGTCGTCACGCCGATGTTGTTATGTGTGCGCTTGTTCAAACCTTTGGTCTGGGTATTTAACGGTCTCTCGAATCTGATTTTCGGCATATTGAATTTACCGACTGAAAGAGATGAGCAAATCACCTCCGATGAAATTTACGCGATGGTCGATGCTGGCGCCGAAGCGGGTGTCCTGCAAGCGCGCGAACATCATATGATCGGTAATGTGTTCGAATTAGAGAGCCGCACCGTACCAAGTGCGATGTCGCAACGGGATAGTATTGTCTATTTCACCTTACAAGACAGCGACTTTGTCATCCGGCAAAAAATTGCCGAACATCCCCATGCCAAGTTTTTAGTGTGTGATGGACATATTGACAATGTGGTGGGGTATGTTGAGTCGAAAGATATTTTGAAGCGCGTCTTGACCAATCAGGCATTTTCCAAAGTGCAGGAACTATCCATACGTACCGCACTAGCGGTACCGGATTCATTGACATTGTCCGAGATGTTGGAGCAATTTAAAGGGACGCGTGAGGATTTCGCCGTCATTTTGAATGAATATGCACTCGTGGTGGGCGTGATTACACTCAATGATGTACTCAGCACTTTGATGGGTAATTTAGTTCATCCGTTCCAGGAAGATCAAATCGTTCAACGTGATGCAAACTCCTGGCTGATTGACGGGGCGACAACAATCGAAGATGTCTGCCGTGCATTAGCGATTGATTCCTTGCCCGAGCAAGATAGCTATGAGACTATTGCGGGCTTCATGATGACGATGTTGAAAAAGATACCGAAACGTACCGATTACGTCATGGTAGGCTCGTACAAATTTGAAGTCGTTGATATTGACCATTATCGCATCGACCAATTGCTGGTCATCCGGACCGATAACGCACCAGCACCGTAATATTTATTTTCAGAATTTCAACGCCGCCAGCATCAGGTTGACGGCGTTTTCGTTTTAAACAGGAAAGTTTCATGTCCCAAGCTTGCGGAGTAGATTTTGGCACCTCAAATTCAACAGTGGGTTGGCATCAGGCCAATCGGCCAGCGCTGTTAACTTTAGAGCAAGATAAGGTCACCTTGCCATCGGTCGTATTTTTTAATGCAGAAGATGATGAAGTCAGCTATGGCCGCGCCGCACTCAGCAATTATCTGGCAGGTTATGAAGGGCGCTTGATGCGTTCCATGAAGAGCTTGTTAGGCACGAGTCTGATGGATGGACAGACTGAAGTGTTGGGCAAAAGTGTGCCGTTTCGAGGCTTGTTAGGGCAATTTATTGGCGAATTAAAAGGACGCGCCGAAAAATCAGCCGGACGATCCTTTGACTATGCAGTCCTGGGCCGTCCCGTCCATTTCATTGACGATAACGCGAATGCTGACCGCATTGCGCAAAATACCTTAGAAGATATTGCGCTAGAAGCGGGCTTTAAAGAAGTCCATTTTCAATTTGAACCGATCGCTGCGGCATTTGATTACGAATCGCGTATCGACAAAGAAGAATTAGTGCTGATCGCGGATATTGGCGGTGGTACCTCCGATTTTTCTCTGGTTCGCCTCTCACCCAAACGTTCACACGTACTTGACCGTAGTGATGATATTTTAGGCAATGGCGGTATTCATATTGGTGGAACCGACTTCGATAAATATCTGAGCCTGGCGCACATCATGCCGTTACTGGGACTGGGTGGAAGACTGTCAAATCAAACCGATATTCCCTCCAGCTATTACTATAATCTGGCAACATGGCATACAATTAATCAGGTCTATACGCAAAAGGTCGGACGCGAGCTTTTAGATGTGTACCGCGACATCCAGAATCCTGAATTTAGAATGCGCTTTGAACGATTACTCAATTTGGTTGAGGACCGCGATGGACACTGGCTGGCCATTAAATCAGAAGAAGCAAAGATTTTGCTTTCTGATCAAGACATGGTAAATTTGCCATTGGAACGTTTACGTAGCAAACAAACAGCAACATCAACAGCAGCATCCGCCTGTTCACTGGTCATTGAACACACAGGCTTGCAATCAGCAATCGGTCATTTGAGCGTCAGCATCGCTAACGCGGTTTCCAGCGTCATTCATGATGCCGGGATACGACCTGAACAGGTCGATACCGTATTTTTTACCGGCGGTTCTAGCGGTGTGCGTGGTCTGCGGCAACAGATAGCAGCCATCGTTCCCGGTGCTCGCAAAGTAGAAGGTGATTTATTTGGAAGTATTGGTGCTGGCCTGGGCCTGGACGCTGCACGTCGATTCGCATGAGCCTGAGCTTTTCGTTTGCTTTGCATAGGATATACTGGCCTTACTGGACTTGATAATCCTATAGATTTTGCCACCCGGGGGTTGCATGCCAATCGATGACGACGATTTGTTCATTGAAGACGATTCTACTGATGACCCCTCGCAAGCTTCAAACGCGCCCGTTCGCAGCTGGAAAATTGCGATCGTTGACGACGATGAAGACGTCCACAAAACGACATGTTTTGCATTGCAATATACGCAAATTCTGAATCGCCCTCTGGAATTTATTCATACCTACTCCAAAGAAGAGACCAGACGCGTTTTTGCCAACGAATCCGATATCGCCGTCATTCTGCTCGACGTGGTGATGGAAACTGAGCAAGCAGGTTTGGAATTGGTCAGTTTTATTCGCGAAGAACTCAAATGGCGCGATACACGTATTATTCTTCGCACCGGCCAACCAGGCTACGCCCCCGAAGAAGAAGCCATTCGCAACTTTGATATCAATGATTACAAAACAAAAAATGAGCTGACCCGTAAGAAGTTACTGACCTCATTAACTGCAGCAATTCGGTCCTATGAGCAAATATGCACCATCGACGCTAGTCGACGTGGCCTACATCAAATTATTCTTTCCAGTGCCTCATTCACGTTCGATCATGGTATCCAGGCGTTTGCTGCGGGCGTTATTACACAAATTGCGGCCCTATGCGGTGTGCCACCGGAAGGTCTTTTGTGTGCTCAAGGCGAGCTGAACGAGGGTGAGAACGGACAGCAATTCAACGTCATTGCCTCTGCAGGACATTACAGTCGCCTCATGAATTGTACAATCGACGAAATCGGGGACGTTAATATTCAAAATGCCCTGACACATGTGCTGACACATCGCGAGTCGCTGTTCAATGAACACAACATGACCTTATATTTTTCGGGTCGCGGCAACCGTCCACTCGCAGCCTACATCGATTTGCCTTACGCTTTATCTGAAATCAATCACAATTTATTAGAAGTGTTTTGCTCTAATCTTGGTGTGTGTCTGGATAATTTGAGCTTGGTGAATCAACTCAAAAATCATGCCTACCGTGATCAACTTCTCAAGTTACCGAATCGATTAAAGTTTATCGACCACATCAACGATTTAATCAAGGCCAAAAGGCCACAGCAAATGCTGGCGCTGGTTGATATCGACGACTTCGCCGAAATTAACGACGTCCTTGGCCATCACTATGGCGATTTGCTATTAAAAGCGGTAGCAGATCGATTGCGCTCTGATCTGGGTAACGATATTTTTCTGGCGCGTATTTCCGGTGATGTATTTGGCTTGTTGGGTCACCAGGCACAATTGCATCCCGATCACTTGAAACAGCTTTTTAGTGCACCTTTTATTTTCGATGATACAGCGCATGCTGTCTCAACCTCGACCGGTATGGTGGAATTATCCGGCTACGAAACAGACGGCGCTGAAGCCTTAAAAGATGCCAGCATCGCCTTAAAACGTAGCAAAACATACCAGCGTGGTAGCTACACCTTGTTCACTCGAAAAATGGGACTGGAAATACGTGAGCGAGCCACTTTGATGCAGCATCTGCATGCAGCGTTTGATGCTGAGCGCTTATTTTTAATGTACCAACCGCAAATTGAACTCAGCACACAACGTTTTATCGGACTCGAAGCATTGATACGCTGGCGCACCGACGATGGACAAATGATTCCACCAACTGACTTCATTCCACTGGCAGAATATTCTGGATTGATCGTCAGTCTCGGTGCGTGGGTCTTACGCACGGCCTGTTTTTTAATGGTGCGATTGCAAAAAGCTGGGATTGCGCCAGAAAGAATGGCGGTCAATGTCTCGGTAGTGCAATTTCGTCAGGATGACTTTGTCGAAAATGTGCGCAAGGCGCTTGCTGATAGTGGTTTAAGACCAGAAAATCTCGAATTAGAAATCACCGAATCAGTCACAATGGCGAGCGCAAGCATGTTCGAAAGCCGCCTGCATGAACTCAAAAAAATGGGCATTAATATTGCCATTGATGATTTTGGGACTGGCTTTTCTTCGCTCAGCTATTTGGATAAATTACCGGTAGACAGACTCAAAATCGATCGCGCTTTTGTACAACAGATCGATACCCCTGAAGGACCAAGAATCGCTGAACTGATTACGCAGTTAGGAAAAAAACTTGGTTTATCCGTCATCGCAGAAGGCATAGAAACACAAACGCATTTGGATACCTTGCAGGCAATGGGATGCCATGAAGGCCAGGGATTCTTAATTGGGCGACCAATACCAGAGGATATGTTGCTGGAGTGGATCAAAGCGCGCGTTTAAGGAATTTGCGCGCGGAACCAAGCGTTGACTGATTAACGGATTAAATTGCCCGATAGAAATAAAAAAAGCAGTCCAGGTAACCAAACCTGGACTGCTTTTAATACAGAAGATCAGGTTAGTGTCTTTCCATCGTTCCTACACGACCACCTTTTTCCATTTGCTTTGCCATGCGTTCTTGCATTTCTTTTTGCATACGCTTATGGCTTTCGTCAAAGATCTTTTGTTGGTCAGGTGTGAGCGCTACGTAAAAAGTCTTGACCGCGTCCAGCCGTGTTTGCATCAAGGCTTCGTGCTTTTTCATGCGTTCCAACGACAAGGCCATACGTTCAGGTGTACTCAGTTTTTCCTGATCCTGGCTATGCATATGTTCGGGCATCGATGGTGGCGTCATCGCTTGCGTAAATGTCTTCCAGGCTGGCTCCTGGGCTGGCGTGATTTTTAATCTTTCATGCAATTCAGCTTGATGCTTGATTGCACGCTCTTTCATTTTTTCGTGCCACTTTTCCATGTCCTGCGGTGAATGCCCCGGCAACTCCTGCGCGCCTGCTGCTGGAACTGAGGCAGCAGGGTTAGACTGCGCCAAAGCAAACGGCGAAGCACTGAATCCAACCAGCGCCAGACCGATCAACAAAGTTTGCTTTATATTTTTCATGTGTTCTCACTTTTAACCATGGAAAATCCTCGCTTCGCAAATTGTCGTTAGTCAAACGAAGCATTTGCCCTAATGCTAAGGAAATATGAAACCTACAATCAATACGACTTAATATGACTTTTAATTTAGCTGTATGGTGCGCCGCTCTTGTATCTCAGGGATATCAATTTTGCTGCTGTTTGTATCCCTGAGTAACATAAACGATGTAAAACGCGCAATTGATGTTTCTAAGTTTCCAGACAAAGGTTTATCATAACAAGCTGATACAAAATCACTATTTTTTTCTTGGGAACCGAGCACATAATGGGACATATGGATACATCAAATAAAATTCTTATCGTTGACGATGATCGGGAAATCCGTACTTTACTGGCGGAATACCTGGATCACAATGGTTACTCTGCCATTATGGCAGCAGATGGCCCCACCATGTGGGCGGCAATGCTCGAACATCAGTTTGAACTGATCGTGCTGGATTTAAATTTACCGGGCGATGATGGTCTGACTCTCTGTCGTAATCTGCGCGGCAAATCGAATATTCCAGTGATTATGTTGACGGCACGTGGCGAACCTCTGGATCGGATTATTGGTCTTGAAATGGGGGCCGATGACTATCTGCCAAAACCATTTGAACCACGCGAATTGCTAGCGCGGATACGCAGCGTGTTGCGTCGCACTCAACATACGCACGCCAATTCTGGTAACGACGCGTTGCAAAAAATCAAATTTGCCGGTTGGACGCTGGATATGACGGCTCGCCATTTGATCAGTCCCGACGATATGGTGGTCTCTTTGTCAGGTGCTGAGTTCAGAATGCTCAACATCTTCCTGGAACATCCGAACCGTATTTTGAATCGTGACCAGTTGCTCAATATGACCCACGGCCGTGACGCTGATCCGTTCGATCGCTCGATTGATATTCAGATCAGTCGTTTGCGACAAAAGCTGCGCGAAGATGCTCGGACGCCGCAAATCATCAAAACGGTGCGCAATGGCGGTTATGTGTTAGCAGTGAGCGTTGTCACTGAAAAAAATACATGAAGATTTTGTCGTCGATGTGGGGACGGGTATTTACCGTACTGATGTTAGGTATGCTGTCGTCTACCGCATTGACTGGCTGGCTGGCGTTTGGCGAGCGTGAAAAAACGCTCATGCAGTACCGGATTTCGCACAATATCGAGCGCACTGAACAAATGGCGCGCGCATTAGATGTGTTGCCGACCGCCAGTCGTGAACACTTCCTTGCAACCGCACCACCAATGGGCTTGCAAGTTGCTTCAGCAGCATCAGAATCTATTCCGGCGAATCCCGAATCAGACTACGCCAAAGCGGTCAGCGCGAAATTAGGCCAAAGTTTTCGCGTGAGTTCACTCCCCACTGATCCGTCCTTATGCCCGCGACTGCCAACGGACGCCGCCGTTACCCGGCTTCCTTGTGAAAGCTTAGGAATAACGTTGCACGATGGCACTGGCTTACGTCTGACAGTGACCCCGCCACGCGCGACCCCGCCGCTGCATACGGATTTTGTTCAGTACTTGCTGATGTTTCTGGTGAGCGTCGCTATTTTGTCGTATGTAATTTCCCGCATGGCAATGCGACCTTTGCAACAGATGGCCGAGGCAGCGACTGCACTTGGGCAAGATATTAACAGTCCAGCCTTACCGGAAACCGGCACCACGGAAATTTTGCAGGCGACGCGTGCATTTAATGCAATGCAGGGTCGCATTCGTCATCACATTTCACAACGAACTCACATGTTGGCAGCAATTACACATGATTTACAGACGCCATTAACGCGCTTGCGATTGCGATTAGAAAAAGTGAGTGATGCGGAATTGCGCAATAAATTAATTGGCGATCTGTCGGCGATGCAAATGATGATCAAAGAGGGGCTAGATCTGGCGCGCAGTATGGATAGCAGTGAAGCCCTAAGGCCATTGGATATCGACTCCTTAATCGACAGTGTCTGTAGCGATGCCATCGAAGCAGGTCAAAAAATCAACTTCAATGGGTTGCCTGGCATCACCGTTCTAGCGAGACCACAAGCATTAAGGCGATGCCTGACAAATCTGATCGACAATGCGGTCAAATACGGATATTACGCAAACATTAGTCTGAAGCTGGATAAAGTTGATGGGGCTGATGTCCTCAAGGTATTGATTCGTGACGGCGGAACCGGTATTCCTGAAGAATTTCAAAAAAAGGTGTTTGAACCTTTCTTCCGCATGGAAACATCCCGATCAAGGGAGTCTGGTGGCACAGGGCTGGGTTTGACCATTGCTCAAAATATTGCCCAACAGCATGGTGGCGAACTCCAGCTCACCAATTTAACAGAGGGCGGGCTAGAAGTAACGTTGACCCTCCCAGTTCAAAGCGCTTCGGACAGACACTAAGTATCATCAGAGAGTATCTGCATTTTAGCTGCCAACATTGCCTTTGCCGCCATCACTTGGCTCAACAATCTTGAACGTACTTCTGAGATCGATTAGGATAGTCATCGCGATTTTGTCTTAGAGAACCGGATTTACCGTCTGTTTTCTCTGCGCTGCGCAAGTTCCACAGAATGATCGACGTGCTTTGCTGTATGCTGCACCGACAATCAATGTTGAACTGCCGCGAAGTAAACAAGCAAGATTGTTGTTATAAAAATGAATTACTACAAAAATAATTTAAATAAAAACGCGCTCTTTGACGCGAAGTAATTTAGCGAAAATCCTGACCATAAGAGAAAAGATCACCATGATTAATTTGCAACTAGGCGACGTCGGCCACACCATACAACTGGCCATTGCCCCCGTATTTTTACTGACTGGTGTCGGCACCAAGCTCTCCGTACTCACGAGTCGCTTAGCACGCATTATTGACAGAGCCAGAGTGGTAGAACAGTTATTGAGAACGGAAGAAGGCAAGCGCATCGAGCTGGAAACCGAATTGGAAGAAGAGCTCGATGAGTTATACCGCCGCTCCCATCTGATCAATCGCGCTATTACCCTCAGCACCACTACGGGCCTGCTCATTTGTCTGGTGATTGCAGCGTTATTTCTCGGCGATGCGACAGGGTTAACATTAGATAAATTGATCGCGGCATTGTTTGTCGGCGGGATTTTATCGTTGATCGGTAGTTTTATCTTTTTTATGCGTGAGATATTCGTCGCTACTCTTACACTTTCACGCCAACATCAGCGCGACAAAATCAGACGTTTGCCGCGCTGAACCAAAACGCACTACGGGCTGACCACGACCAATGCACTAAAGGTCGAGCTGCCTGCGCCCGGACAAGCGACGGTCGTCTGGTACGACGCGCACACCATAAACGTTAATTGTGCTGGCGTGGCACCAGTAGCGACCGTTGGCGCAATAAATGCCGTGGTTTGCGAATTGTAATTGAGCAAGGTCACAAATGGGCCGTAGGTTTGTATCCAGCTAAAGTAAATCGGCGGTGAACTACTGCTATTTGCCGATGTATTTGCGGTGATATTGACAATGCCGCCACTGTTGACCTGAATAATCTGCGGATTGATCGACAGCACGATTGAAGGTAATGCGCTGACATAAAACACCACTGGATTTTGCTTAACGGCGTTGCTTGACAGGTTGGTCGGATCGATCGGTGAACTTGAAGCATACAAGGTAAACGTGTAAGTCGTGGGTGTCGTTACGACGCTAGGAAAAACAATACTTGCGACCGCATTGTTGGGATTGATCACGGTAACCGGCGACGCCGTGGATGGCGATGCGGACGTGTATTTCCACAAATAATAAATGGTGCCAGTCGTGACTTTACCATTCGCGTCATAGAGCTTACTTGCGGTGCCATCTAATTGTTGCGTTGCTCCAGGCGAGACGTTTCCACCACTGGTAGAAATAGGTACGGCGGTAGGTAAAATGATAGGATTGATCGTGATTGTTTGAATCGCTGTAGCAGTTTTCTGATTGCTATCGGTCACGCGACATTGTAATTTGACGGCCGTTGCCTGGGTTACCACTGGGGCAACAAAACTACTGTTGGCCGTCGTGGAATTAATCAGGCTCAGCGTTAACCCTGCAGCATCATTGACCACCCATTGGTAGGCAAACGTGACACCTGCCGGTGCAGAACTACCCGCCGTCGCATTACATGTGAGCGGAACCGTGTCACCTGAAGTGGCGCTCGTATTGGTGCCGACCGCCACCACAGGATTATAGCTACTAGAGGCGGATTGCAGGACCTGCAGTGTCGTCAAAGAATTATTGCTATTGCCTTTAGCATCCGTCGCTGAGAATGTCAGCTGATAAGTCGTATCAGCTGTGAGCAGCGATGGTGGCGTTAGCTGCAGCGTGCAACTTACACCACTCCCGGTTGCATCAGCCTGTGTTGTGCTACAACTACTGTTGCCAACGGCCGTGACTGGATTAGCGCCTAAGGTCAAGGTTGTAATCTGCCAATTCATACTGGTGATAGCGCCAGCGGTACTGCTTGCATGACCAACAAAAGTGAGAGGGGCGCCACTCGACACCGTGGTTGTCGCAGGAACTGTTATCGATACTGCGCTACTCGTTGAGGCTGAACTGCTACTGCTACTGTTGCCGCCGCCGCATGCAGACAAAACAAGACCCAGCGTTGCGATGAGTGCGAAATGAACAAATTTGTGAGTGGGATACACAATAGCTCCGAGAGTAATTAAGTAATCGATGTAGATCGCCTCATTGTAGCGCTATCCAGACACTTTCTACGTTACCAAATTTACAAATTATCATATTTTTATACCTTCATTTTTACAAAGATTCGTGCAAACGAGCGCTAATTGTGGCAATCTCGACTTTCGGTTTTCCCCACCCGGAGACACTTCATGAATACTTTGCATTACCCGCACTGGCCACAAGGCTTGCCATATCAACTGATCGCGCCAGCGACCAGCGTCTACCAAAATTTGCACGTCTCCGCATTTCGATATCCAGATAAATCAGCACTCATATTTTATGACTCGGTGCTCACATATAAGCAACTCAATTCCGAAGTACTCGCTTTAGCAGGGTATTTACAACAAGTTTGCGGTGTCAAAAAGGGGGATCGAGTTTTACTCAACATGCAAAACAGCGTGCAATTTGTTATTGGTTTTTATGCGATTTTAAGAGCTGATGCGATGGTTGTTCCTGTTAATCCAATGTTGCTGAGCGAAGAGTTAGCTCACTATGTGCGAGATAGTGGCGCCAAAACGGCGATTGTCGCGCAGGAAATACTCCCAAAAATTCTGAATTTACTTCATCCAAATGATTTACACCATATTGTCGTCAGTACCTATTCCGATTATCTGACGAGTGAAACGAATCTGACGGTGCCTGAATTTGTAAAGGCGAAAGCTGACGTTCCTTTGATCGATGGCGTCACTCCTTGGAAAAAAGCACTCGCTGCCAATCTCGCGCCAGCAGAACATCTCGCCGGCTCGGATGACCTTGCCTGCATGCCTTACACCTCAGGAACCACCGGACATCCAAAAGGATGCATTCACACCCATAGCACAGTCATGTTTAATATTGCCGCCAGCCCCGCATGGACTGGTGCCGGCATTCCAAATCAGGTCGCCTTGGCAGTACTGCCCTTCTTCCATGTCACGGGTATGCAGTCGGTAATGAATGTGACGATCTATTGTGGCGGTACCTTGGTGATTTTGCCACGCTGGGATCGTGACGTTGCAGGTCAATTGATTACTCGCTATGGCGTCACCAATTGGACTTTAGTGCCTTCGATGATGATCGACTTCTTGTCCAATCCGCGTCTGGAGGAATACGATATTTCCAAACTCGCGCGCGTCTCCGGCGGTGGTGCAGCGATGCCTGCGGCAATCGCCCAAAAGCTGCTGGAATTGACTGGTCAGGTCTACATGGAAGGATACGGCCTATCAGAAACCATGGCCCCTTCACACGTCAATCCACCTCAACGTATGAAGCAACAATGTCTGGGTATTCCACTATTCAATGTCGATGCCCGTATTGTTGACCCAACCACCGGTAAAGAAGTGCCGCAAGGCGAACAAGGCGAAATATGGATCCATGGCCCACAGGTATTTAAAGGTTATTGGAACGATGCCAGTAAAACAGCGGAATCCTTCGCGGAATTAGATGGTAAACAATTTTTCCGCTCGGGCGACTTAGGCTACATCGATGAAGATGGATTCTTTTTCTTTACTGACAGACTTAAACGCATGATTAATGCCAGTGGATTTAAAGTCTGGCCAGCGGAAGTCGAATCGATGATGTACCAACATCCGGCAATACAAGAATGCTGCGTCATCGCGAGCCGTGACCCCTATCGAGGCGAAACCGTCAAAGCGGTCATCGTCAAAAAAGCCAATGTCGACGTGAACGCTGAAGACATTATTCTTTGGGCCAATCAAAAAATGGCTGCCTACAAAGTCCCACGAGTCATCGATTTTGTTCAAGGTTTACCAAAATCAGGCACCGGCAAAGTGATGTGGCGCGCATTGCAAGAACAAGAATTAAGTAAAAAGTAAAAATTGAATTAAAGAGCGGGTTTTTTTTGAGGAAAAATGCGTACTTTTTTTAAGCATAATCAAAATAATTTGACGCATCGTGTCATACAAATTTTTGCATTGAATTAATTCATTTTTAAAAAAATCCCTGCTTTATTTAACGACTTAATTTTCATCTTTAATAAAAGCTGTGTAACTAGAGCAAACTTTATCGTCCTTTTTCCTACCTATCTAATACCAGTTAGATTTTTCGTCACAGATCGTCGCCTTGAAAAAAAGTGTCAATCATCTCACCTCGTGTGTTTGAAACAACAAATCAAGCTTTGCACCAAAGCAATTTTGACATAGTATGGAACCAGCGTTACGCCTCAGCTGAAACAAGCTGAGGCGTCAAAATTTTATTTGCCAAATGAGATCTTTGATAGTGTGCATTTTTGCTTGTGGTCTCATTTTTTAATTTATTTCTTAACCAACATCGACCGTTATTGAACTGTTTGACACCTCCTCCCTTTATTCTGCACCTTGGCAAAGTCAACGCAAACCTCAGAATAATCGGTCAAAAGTTCTCTGCAAAGACACGATTAATACTAAAGGGGTCATTATGAATTTCCGTCAACTTCGAATAGGAACACGCCTCGCTATTGGCTTTGGCGTAATTTTGATTTCTTTGATTCTGATCTTAATCGCCGGCAGCGTACTTAGCGCCCGGAACCGTCAAGTCATGATGAAAGGTATTGAACTGTCGCATAGCAAAACCGCGCAGGCAGCAAACATGAAAAGCAGCATGTTGGAAGGCGGACTGGCAATCAGAAATATCGGCATGCAGACTGATCTCAGTGAAATTGAAAAGCAAAAATCACTGATCAAAAATAAGCGTGCCAAATTTAATGAAGCCCACGACAAACTAGTGGCATTAGGATTGAGCAACGAAGAGAAAAAGATCCTCGATGCCATTACCGGATATGACCAGCAAGTTGACGCGCCAACAAAAGAAGCATTTAAAATGCTGCTGTCATTTAATGGAGAAGAGGCGGTCAAACTGATTGCGACACAGATTGATCCACTTCAACAAAAAGCTTTACTTGAAATTAATAAACTTGTTGATCTTCAAGATGCAGCATCTGCAGAACTCGCCAACCAAGCTGAGAGCAATGCGAGTAAGCTTGTGGCCGTTTTGCTGGTCATCGGTGGCATTGTTTTAGTGGCAGGTGTGGGATTTTCATTAATTCTGACTCGCAGTATTACCAGACCACTTGGTGAGGCGTTAGAAATTGCAAAACGGGTTGCAGCGGGTGAATTGTCACATCGCGAGGCCGCCGAAGGTAACGATGAAATCAGTGAATTGTTAAATGCATTGAAAGAAATGAATGACAATCTGTTTAACATCGTCAGTGAAGTAAGGCAAGGAACTGATGCCATTGCGATTGCCTCCGGTGAAATTTCTTCAGGCAATGCAGATTTGTCGTCACGCACAGAAACCCAGGCTGGCGCATTGGAAGAAACCGCCAGTTCAATGGAAGAAATCACCGCGACAGTGCGCCACAATGCGGACAATGCACGACAAGCCAACGGCTTAGTCACTTCTGCCTCTAACTTTGCTATTAAAGGCGGTGAAGAAGTCGGTAAAGTTGTGCATACCATGAACTCCATTAAAGAAAGTTCTCGCAAAATTGTCGATATCATCAGTGTCATTGACGGTATTGCTTTTCAAACAAACATTCTGGCTTTAAATGCCGCCGTAGAAGCTGCACGTGCAGGTGAGCAAGGACGTGGTTTTGCAGTGGTCGCTTCTGAGGTACGTAATCTCGCACAACGAAGCGCGAGCGCCGCCAAGGAAATCAAAATTCTGATCGGTGACTCGGTGGAAAAAGTCGAGTCTGGTGGTAAATTAGTCGATGCCGCTGGACAAACCATGAACGAAATTGTCACATCGGTAAAACACGTAGCGGACATCATGGCAGAAATCACTGCGGCTGGACAAGAACAAAGCACCGGTATCGAAGAAGTGAATCGCGCCATTACCCAAATGGATGAGATGACCCAACAAAATGCAGCGCTAGTAGAACAAGCGGCGGCGGCGGCTGAAAGTATGGAAGAGCAAGCAGGTAATCTGGCACGGGTCGTATCGGCTTTCAAGTTAGGCACGTCCAGCTTTGCAACGACCAATCGGGGAAATACGATACATAAGGCCGAGCCACTCGACGATATGAATGGGTTAGCAAGCACAAAAGGTAAATTAATCAAAGCGTTAGGAATTCACAATAAGTAATTTATTATTAATTTACCGTTAATTTAATGTTAATTTACTACTAACTATTGATTTCCTATTGATTTGCACGCAATTAGATTTACAATGACGCTCACCAGCACATGTAAAACTATGAATAAACCGGAAGCGTTAAAAAAAATTGTTGCCGAGGCGAAGTTGGGAGAGCTAACTTTCCCAACCAATGTGCACGCCACTCTCAAGATTCAAGAAGCACTCAACGATCCTGAATGCGGCATAGAAGCGGCTTCCAAGTTAGTCATGCAAGATCCGATCGTTGCGGTGCGTGTTGTCGCTATCGCTAATTCCATCGCGTATAGCCGATTTGGTGGTGGCGTCACAAATGTCCGAACGGCAATCACGATACTCGGCTTCAACACTCTACGATCGGTAGTCGTTGCAGTGGCAATGCGACAAATTAATCAAGCGATCAAAAATCCCAAGATCAGAGCGAAGATGGAACTGCTTTGGCAACATTCCGCTCACGTTGCGGCGATGTCTCATTTACTCGCCAGAAAAGTCAGTAAAATCGACCCGGAAACAGCCTTATTCGCTGGCATCGTGCATGAAATTGGTGGTTTTTACTTGCTCGCGCGCGCCGATGAATTTCCCTCACTTCAGGAAAATCACGATTGCGCTATCGAAGATGAACTGGATGAAGATCACGAGATTTACATAGGACGGGCGGTATTACGCCAATTGCTGGTTCCCAAACGTGTCGTCACGGCCATCGAAACCTTGTGGTACGGTACCCTGGCTATGCCACCTGAAACTTTGGGTGATACCTTACTTCTGGCCAACGAACTGACGACATTAGCATCCCCTTTAGATAATCGCAGTGAGAACATTATTGCCGAAACAGCTGCCTCAATTGACTGTGAGCTTGAAGGAAGTACCTTGCGCCAGATTCTTCATGACTCTACCGATGATTTACATTCCCTCGTTGCAAGTCTGATTCATTGATCCATTAGGCCAACACAGCATACGCAGTGCTAAAAGCTGACTTCTTAATAATGTGGCGGTCTTTCGTCTACCATGGTATTTCTTTGATTTGCAGTAATCGCCAGTTCGCGCATTCTCGCAGCCATCGCCGTCAACAAAGCCTCTAATTCATCAATTTTTTTCTGTTGTCGATACACTTGGGTGTTCAAAGTGTCAACCAGATCGTCCTGGCGTGACAAACGAATTTCAAAGTCAACCAGCCGTTCTTCGGTGTTCATAGGGAATCTACTTTCATAAAATGGATCGGTAGTATGCCATAGCCAATTCAATTTGATGAATGGAATCAACTCTGTGCATATGTAACAATATCGGCTACCATGATCGTACACTACAAGGTCACGTGTATCGAAATTCGTGTCTAACTCAAGTCAAAGAAGCATCAGAGAAGTGTCCAACAAGCGTTTTTGTCTTTCGTTCCTCAAGCTATGATTGGGATTGTTTGTGATCGAATTTTTTCGACGATTTTTTGGGAATTCAACATCAGTTTCAGCTGAATTTAAGTCGATGCCTGATGGTTCGACCATTAGTCCAAAAACTGTCCCTCATGATGCAAGTGTTGCTAATACAGGCCAAGCGTGGCAACCACATCAAGACTTTAATCAGCAATACCGCCAGTGGCTGCTCGGTAACGAAGTCGATGAAGCCAGCCCTTATGTCGAAAAGACTATTCTGCAAGCCTTAGATAGACTGAAGCAATCTGAATCAGGCGCTTCGCAATTACTGCCACGCGTACCGACGGTTTTACTTAACGTATTAAAAAGCCTGCGTGATACGAATGTGTCCGCCAATGAGCTAGCACAACAGATTTTCAAAGATACGTTATTGGTCGGCGAACTGCTACACGAGGTAAATGGCGCCTATTTCAATCTCAGTAGTCGCGTCAGCAGCCTGGATAGTGCGATCCAGTTATTGGGTTTAAATGGTCTGCGCATGCTCATTGCCCGTACCGCTTTTCGGCCGATTATCCAGATGCAAAGTGGGAAACTAGCGAAAGAATTAGCACCCCGGATTTGGGCGCATTCAGAAAAAAATTCGCTTGCCTGTCAATTGCTGGCAAAACATAAAAACCTCGACCCTTTTCATGCCTTTCTGACTGGCTTGTTATATGACGTTGGATTGATCGTCGCTTTTAGGCTGGTCGATCAGACTGGGGTGACGGATACCTTACCTTCATCAACCGCTTTTCAAGATATTTTTTTCAACCTGACCCCACATTTATCAATTCAAGTGGGAAGGAAATGGGAATTTCCGGAACCGGTACTGCAGGCGATTTTGGAAAATACCACCGAAGCGACGTCAGACCAGAATTCCGCACTAGGCAATTGTTTGCGACAAGCTGAACAAATCGCCAGACTGCGGCTACTAATGGACCATGGAGTTATCACGACAACCGATGGTTTAGCTTTATTGGAAGGCGATTCTGTTTTGTCAGAATGCCTTCAACAACTACAGCAAACCTCGTCCTAAAAAGTACACAGTTGGCGATGGATAAGAACGTCAACATCACAGAATAGAACACGGTCAATTAATATGGATTCGTTGTTGGCCTCAGAAGCGGCCTCAGAAGCCGCCTCAGAAGCGGCCTCAGAACGATCAAGGCAAAAATATCTGCATCTATCAAGCTTGCAAATCGTTTTGCTTTGACAATTCTGAGGCTATATCGTGAACTGCATAAGACTCAGATTAGAGGTGCGAGGGGTTCGCCGAATGTCGCTGACTAAAGCACCAAAATTGGTTACATCGCTCTCTGGCATTATCGACCTTTTCATTAAATGGCAGTCCGATGATTGCCGCTAGCAGCGATGTGCTGAGCGTTCAATGTATCGGCTTTATCCATCGCTAATTTTTGGTCTGCAGTTAAATGCTTGGCGCTAATGACCACGGTTTGCATACCAGATTGTTCTGCATCAAATGCAATTTTCTGATCTTCACTCATGCGCTGCGCCGTAATTACGACACTTGGTATTGCGTCTGAACTTACGCTTGCAGTTGCGTGAGTATTAGCAGTAAATGCGTTACCGACGGCGAGCACGCCAGCAAATAAAGCAGTTGCGAAAATGGCGCTGGTTTTAATCGATGTTTTCATTTTATTTCCCCTGAAGTGGTTGGTTGATGTCTCCACTTTAGTCACATGTGCGTCAAGCGACTAGCAAGATGCGATGAACTGCAAAATCGGAGGGATGAAGCTAAAAAAAATAGGATTAAAGCTATTAATCTGGACGAATCCCGCATTGTGTAGGCACCAATCCGGTTTTATGACATATTTGACTTGGTATCTCGGATCAAATTGATTTGGAGTAGACCACAGGTACAAGCTGTTTTTTTTCACGACTTGTTGCATTTATGGTCGATTAGATGTGCCAGACTTGGTACTTTTAGCGATGAAAAAGTTATTTCTGGAAATTAAAATGGCATTGCACTACTATTAACTGCGTTCGTTTTACGCTGGGTATAACCGTGTGCCAACGTAAAAGCACCAGAAAATTCATCTCTGGTGACCAAGCAAATTACTGGGTCTATTTAAACGATCTTTGCCACAAGGAGGAATGTCAACATGTCAAACGACAACGCTTCTCAAGCACGAGTAGCAGATAACCATCAGGCACCACTGGAATTTCTGTCTTTTACGCTCGGAAATGAGGAATACGGCATCGATATTCAACGAGTTCAGGAATTACGAGGCTATGAAGCAGTAACCCGAATTGCCAATGCGCCAGATTTCATGAAAGGTGTCATGAATTTACGTGGTGTGATTGTGCCGATTATCGATTTACGCATGAAGTTCTCACTTGGTACCGCGGTGTATGATCAATTCACCGTGGTGGTGATTCTGAATATTGCCGGGCAAACAATGGGTATCGTGGTCGATAGTGTTTCTGATGTCATTACCTTGACCCAGGATCAAATCAAGCCAACTCCAGAAATCGGTTCAACCATCGAGTCTGATTTTCTGATCGGCTTGGCCCCGCTCGAAGAACGTATGCTCATCTTGATCGATATTCAAAAATTGATGTCGTCTGAAGATATGGGATTGCAGCTATCACACGCGATCTGATCGCCTAACCATCTGACGACGGGTTACTTACGTCCGTGATGGTTCATAACTGAAGGTTCTTTTTGTCCTCTGGTGGTAATTATTTGGCATCATAGGGTAAAAATAGAGCAGCATACTCTCGAGGCAAGGCGAGGGTATGAATCGCCAGCACTGTACAATAGAGTCTTATTCTTCGTTTTTGCTGCGCCATGACTATCCTGCTGACTACTCTCAATGCCCGCTACGCCCATGCATCACTGGGCTTACGTTATCTGCTCGCGAATATGGGAGACCTGCAAGAGCAAACCCAGATTCACGAATTTGTAATTGGCGCTCGTAGTACGGATGTTGTTGAAAAAATTCTTGCCTATCGCCAGCCCGACCAGAAATTGATTGTCGGATTTGGGGTCTACATCTGGAACGTGGTTGAAATCACGCAGGTGGTGGCCATCCTAAAGCGCGTTGCACCAGACGTCGTGATTGTGCTAGGTGGTCCCGAGGTATCGCATGAAACCAGTGAGCAAGACATTATCCGCTTGGCTGACTATGTGATTACCGGTTGGGGTGATGTCAGTTTTCCCGCATTATGTCAGCAAATTATCAATGGCCCGCAGCCACTGATGAAAGTCCATGCCGGATTGCAGCCACCAATGAAGGACATCAAGTTGCCGTACGATTTATACACGGATCAGGATATTCGGCATCGCACCTTATACGTCGAGGCTTCACGAGGTTGCCCATTTAAATGTGAATTTTGCTTATCGGCACTGGATAAAACTGCGTGGCCTTTTGAGATCGACGCGTTTCTGCAAGAAATGGAAAGCCTATATCAACGTGGTGCCCGTTTATTCAAATTTGTTGATCGTACTTTTAATTTGAATATTAAGACCAGTTTGAAGATCATGCAGTTCTTTCTCGATAAGCTGGCGGCCGCACCGCACGATCCGGTGTTTGCCCATTTTGAAGTTGTACCTGATCATTTGCCAGACGCGCTGAAGGAGGGCATACAAAAATTCCCGGCAGGCACACTACAATTTGAAATCGGTATTCAGAGTTTTAATCCAGAGGTACAAAGTCTCATCAGTCGCAAGCAAAACAACGACAAGGCGGCAGAAAATATACGTTGGCTATGTGAACATTCGCATGCCCACTTGCACGTCGATCTGATTGCAGGTTTGCCTGGTGAAACGATGGAAAGTTTTGCCGCCGGTTTCGATAAGTTAGTGGCTTTAGGTCCGCATGAAATCCAATTTGGTATTCTGAAACGTCTGCGTGGCACACCTATTATTCGACATACTGATGCTTACCAATTGGCGTTCGATCCTATGCCACCGTACACGATTCTCGCGAATAAAGATGTGCCTTTTGCAGCGATGCAAAGACTGGTGCGTTTTGCCCGCTATTGGGATATGGTGGCAAATTCTGGTCGGTTTGCGAATACATTACCTGTGATTTTAGGCGAATCACCTTTTACTAATTTCATGGCGTTGTCAGACTGGGTGTATGCCAATACCGACGCGACGCACCGCATTGCTTTAGATCGGCTTGCAGGTTTAGTCTCAAACTGGCTACAGCACGAGCGTGGTATCAGCAAAGAGACGGTAGAAAACTTAGTTTCTAGCGACTATGCAGGCCATGCACAACATAAGCAAGGCAGCGAGAAGAGCGCTAAGGCCGGAGATAAAACTGGCAGCACGGTCAAAGCAACGCCGCAGCGCCAAAGCCGTCATCTTGCTGCCTGATAAACGGTACCTCAACGGTACCTCTATTGGTTGTATTCAGAGATCAGACGATTAATTTCACCAGATTTTTTTCCGGCGACAATCACCTGATTCAGTTTATGTATCCAGTCTTCAGTAGGGCCCGGTGCGGCTATAAAATAAATGTCATCGGTCATCAGTGGTTTTTTCAACACTGTGATACCTGATTTGATGGCATCTTCCTCGCTTTTAGCCTCGGAGCGAAGTATTTTATACATGATATTTTCGACATCGGATGCCTGGGTATTATGGGTGCTTACCAGCATCAGATCCATGCGCTTATTAAGCAATTTGCGTAGTCTTGACGATGGTGAACTGACGTCATCTTCGACCTTAAATAGAACATTAATTTGCTTATCGAAATCATCACCATAGGTCGTACCGCGAGTAACGCCGATCGTTTTTCCCTTTAAATCAGTCAAAGTTTCGAAGGTAAATGAATTGTCGCTGCGCTTGATCATCCATACTGAATTCGAATACACCGGATCAGAAAAGACAAATTGAGACGCTCGTTCTTTATTTTTAGACAACCCAAACGCAATACCTTCGCCATTTTTTGTGTTCGATAAAAGGCGTGATAAGGGGTAACGATGAATTTCGAATTGAATATGCAATTGATGTTCAAAATAACTCAACAAATTGCGTACATTCTCCCTGACCGGAATAATTTCTCCGCTGTCTGTTCTTAGTTCGCTGATAAGTAGAACGACTTTTTGTGGTTCACTTGCGCTGACCGCTGATGCCACCAGTAACGAACTTGCAAACAAAATTCTGGCCAGAATAAATCGAACAAAACCGCGAGCTCTACCGTTCGCAACGGTTTTTAAATAAAACTTCATAAGGTAATCCTGGTCAACCTGATCTGAAACGACGTCTTTTTAGCCAAGGTGCTGATTGATGTACAAGATCAAACGAATTTTTCGAGTAAGGCAGCAACGCGCTTACTACTTTCTATTGACTCTTCCACCGTGCCTGCTTTCTCGGCATGTGTCACTAATGAATTTGTTAAAAGAGTAACAAATGATCGATCCAAGGCTTTACGCGCAGCCGACATTTGTTGTGCGATGCCGTCACAGTCGTCTGGATGTTCAGCCTTGGCAATTAATTTTTGCACGCCGCGCAGCTGTCCTTCTATCCTTGCCAATCTGTGCAACAGATCTTTTTTTTGCACATCACTAAGTGCGTTCCCACTAACAATCTTCAGGGGGGGAGTATCTGCCATGTTTGTTCTCCGACTCAATGTTTTTATAGATAATTCCAAGACCTAAGGTAATACTCTACTGAGTATGGTGAAAAGATACAAGCTTTAGCGTGCCTCATCTGTTGCTGATATCAACGGATCAACGATTTGGCAAAGATTGCTTTTGTGTCGTTGTTAAATTGAATATCAACTTTTTGTTGATAAAGAAGTGGGAGAAAAAATACATTTCAGGGTGGGTCGGAATTGATGCAAAATGGTTGCTGAAGTTGTGTCGTTTGCAGAGGTGATCTTTTAATAGGGCAATTGGCACTTATTTGCTTTGTGATGGCAAATCGTCGAGGTAGTCTATGCAATATTACTTGCGAAAAACAACGATCTTGTCTGGCTTGTTGTTTCTGATATTGTTATGTTTTTGCGAATTTTGTGTAGCGGACAACAACGTCGCATGTAGTCAACTGCGGCTCGCATTCTACGAAGATGGTGCATTGTTTTATCGCAATGCCAAGGGAGAGTTTCTCGGGATCGATAAGGATGTGGTTGATGAGTTACAACGACGCACAGCTTGTTCTTTTCGAACGAGTGTGGATTCCAGAGTGCGAATTTGGGCGCAAATACGTCAGGGTACCTTAGATCTTTCTGTGTCTGGGATTGCAACCAAAGAACGCGAAAAATTTACCCGATTTATTCCTTATTTTTCCACTCATAATTTTGCGATTCTCCGCAAAAATCTACCACCAGAATCACAATCTGCTGAGGGTTTTCTAGCTTATAGTCAATTGCGCGTCGGCGTCGTCAAAGGCTTTCAACATGGTGAGACCTACGAAGCATGGTTGGCGCAAATGCGATCTCAGGGGAGGGTTGAAGAAGTAGGCGATTTTGAAACTGTCATCCGCCTTTTTCGAGCCCATAGAATTGACGCTATGTTGGCATTGCCGACGGGCATGCTACCGCTACAAGCCCCAGAATTACGTGAGCAATTCGTGATTAAAGACTGGGTACCAACAGAAACGGTCAATTTTTCACTCGTCATATCGAAGGCAAATGTCAGTGACGAGCTGGCTGTTTTGTTTGAGAAAACAATCGCCGATATGCGAAAAGACGGCTGCATCGAGGCCATTTTACACAAGCACCTCGGACCCGACTTAATGACGAATGTGCATAACGTCAATTAAGTCAAGCAAGCAATTGCGAAGCTATCTGACCAATTAAAGGCAACAATCCCGCGCATCGTCATAGATCAACAGGCTTTCATCGACTAACACCTTCAATCACATCCCTGTCATATCGCTTTGCGATGATATGACGCTTCTTTTACCAAACAATAACAATTAATTCATTGAGAATAATTCTCATTTGCATTAATATATCCGTATTCATAACGCATTCGCTTAAAAGCAGCGAATCAAATCCAACGTGTGTTGAACGTCGATATGTTCAATTCACACCTTAAGCGTTCCATTCTTTATGGTCGCCTTATTGAACATTTTATGTCATCCGTTGCGGGTGATTTTCTTTTTTTATGCAGACATTCAGACACCAACTTTTCCGACGAATTCATTGCTGGCTCGCATTACCATTCGCTTTATTTCTGATCTTACAAGGGCTGACCGGAGCGGCGATTACATGGAAACACGAATTAGACGTCCGTCTAAACCGAGAGCTAATGCAAGTACCGATATCTGATCAAATCGAATTCTCCACCAACAAACGATTACCAATATCAGTCTTATTAGAAGATTTAGTTCGAACCGAAAATGGTATCAGTCCGTCGATGTTAGAGCTTCCGGAAAAAAGGAATGAAGCCTTCATCGCTTGGTATAAATCGTCGCAATCAAAAGGCGATCAGACAGAGAAAAAAGCGACGCGGCAAGTCATGATTAACCCCTACACGGGCGTCGTGATGGGTGAACGTTTTACGGGTGAAACAGGCTTTTCACCAACACAATTGATGCCATCGTTAGTGTCTTTACATCGGCAACTACTAAGCGGCGATAACGGAAAACTGCTGGTCAGCATCAATGGGATCGTTTTGCTAATCCTCGCGCTCAGTGGCATTTACCTCTGGTGGCCAGTCTGGAAGTTAAAAGCCTGGCGGCAAGCCATCACCATCTCGCATCAAGGCTCATGGAAGCGGTTCAATTTCAGTTTGCATCGCGCCGCAGGTTTTTATACGGCACCGTTCTTTTTAATAATTGCAATGACGGGAATTTATTTTAATCATTCTGAGTGGATTACACCGCTTTTCTCACCATGGTTACCCACGACTGTCAGTGCCAAAAATAGGCATGACACCGATAAAAATATCGAGCAGGAGACAATCAAAAATCTGAATCTGGAACAGGTGATTTCACTCGCGCAACAACAATTTCCGTTGGCGCGGGTTAGCCGAATTAAACTGCCTGAAGCGGTCAACGGGAAATACGAAATACGCCTCCATCAGCCTGACGAATTACGTGAAGGAAGTGGCGCCACGCGTGTGACAATCGATGCCGAAGAAGGCAAGGTAATTAAAGTGAGTGACCCATTAAAAGGAACGCCAGAAAACCGGTTTTATAGTTATTTTTTTCCACTTCATAGCGGAGAAATTTTTGGCGTCACCAGCAAGATCGTCGTCACGATTGTTGGCCTGTTGCCCTTACTATTTGCCGTCAGCGGCACCTTGATCTGGTGGCGCCGCCGCTGATTTTTATCGCGGAATCGTAGATTATGCAGGCAACCAATTCAAAGAAAGCTGCTGGTCTTTGATAGGTGGGCACCAGAAATAAGCGCCAGTGCCTGGCTGCGTAAATTTAAACAAGGCATCGGTAATGCCATCTTCAGCACCCGACATGCGGCGTAACTGCGCTTCAAATGCCTGAAACGACGTCGCAAAAGCGACGAAATAAAATCCGGCCTTAGCACCTGCGGACCACGGCATAAATCGACGAAGTACAAAAGCTTCCGGTTCGAAATCTTCTTGGGCGGTGCGTTTTACATGCGCTGAAAGAGGGGCGTCGTCTAACTCTTCGTTATCGGACTGACGACGTCCTATCATATCGTCACGTTCGGTCTGTGACATTTTTTGCAGATGATCAAAATGATGATGCCATTGTTGAACGGCAACAAAACTTCCTCCATCTTCCGTGATTGCTACTGCGATGGCATGTTCATCCTGTGGATTTTCAGTACCATCTTCATAACCACTCAGATCGCGCCCGGTATCATATTTAAATGCATCTATTTGCTGCTGCAAATTAAATGCTGGCGCCAGTAATTGTTGAACGCGTTGTTGCTGATGAATCAGTTCACCGCGCTCTGATTCACGCAGCCACAACCATAAGGCCGAGGGGGTTGCAGGTAAATCTACCAGGCTACCATCGATGCCAGCAAAATTACGTAAGCCCGATATTTCCACTTGTAAAAAGTCAGCCAAGATAGCCCCGACGCCGAGCACAACACGATCACCATCAATCAGCTTTTGCAGACGTACCAGCGCCGCATAGACTGCACTTCTATCCGCGTGTTCCGCAAGATCAAAATGCAAGTAGGTAGCGTGGGCTGGCAAGGGTTGCAAAATACCTGGTTGATGGTGTGACATAAATCTCTCCGCAATTTAAAAAAATCTGACCCATAAGGATCAACGCTATTTACCTGCCTTAATAGGATAACGCAGGACGATTGTTTGCGTAAAATTTTAAGCGTGAATTGAGGTGGGAATTTATCTTCGCGAGTTCAATTTTGAAGTGCAAGCGTATTTTTGAAGAATACCTGATTGGGTGTAAGGTATCCTAATCTTTTTCTTGGTCGATTATTCAGTCTTTTCATGGCGTGATCAATCTCCTGTTGTGTAATCGTGGTGAAATCTCTGTTCTTCGGAAAGTATTGCCTAATCAATCCATTCGTGTTTTCGTTCGTTCCTCGCTCCCAAGATGCATAGGGATGCGCGA